>FR889327.1 GCA_000432895.1 Firmicutes bacterium CAG:449
AATGTTTTGATGAAGAAAATGTTTTAATAAGTAAAGAAGAATTAAGTAAATATAAATATGATAAAGTAATATTATTTTTAGGAAGAAATAGTAAAGAAGATACTGAAGGTAGTGATAGAAAAACTTTAAGATTAAAAGAAAATCAAGAAAAGGTTTATCAAATAGTAAAAGAAGTAATCTCTTCATTTATGGTAGTATTAATCACTGGAAGTGTAATTGCCTGTGAGGATATATATAATCATTCTTCTGCATTAATGATTTCTTATTTATCTGGAGAAGGACAATCAGAAGCGTTATATAACAATTTATATGGAGAATATAATCCAAGTGGAAGATTATGTGAAACTTGGATAAATGATTTAAAACAAAATCCATATATGGAAGAATTTACAAAAAGAAATACATATTATACATATTGTGATGATGATATCTATGTAGGATATCGATATTATGATGAACATAAAGAAGGATTTATTTTGCCATTTGGATATGGATTATCATATACAGAATTTAAAGTAGAATTAATAAGTTATGAAGTAAAAGAAAATATTGAAATTAATTTAAAAGTAAAAAACATAGGTGAATATGATGGAAATGAAGTTGTACAAGTATATGTAGGAAAGAAAGAGTCATCAATATATCGAGTAAAGAAAGAATTAAAAGGATTTGAAAAAGTTTTTGTAAAATCTCATCAAGAAAAAGAAATAAAAATAATTTTAAATAAAGAAGATTTAACTTCATATGATGAAGAAGATGATACATTTAAATTAGAAAAAGGAAACTATCAAATATATATTTGTAAAAATGCATTTGAGGTTATAGATGAATTTGAAATATATTTAGATGGAGAAGAATTAACTGAGCATCTAGAAATGAAAAAAATAATAAGAAAATCATTAGATAAAGATTATTCATTTAATAC
>FR889328.1 GCA_000432895.1 Firmicutes bacterium CAG:449
AGTTATCTTTATTCCAATTTATATGATATTATTAACTGTTTTACAATCACTTGCAATATTTGCTTAATGAGGTAATAAAATGAAAAAAGATATAATTTGTTTTGGTGTTCGTGATTATGAAATTCCTTATTTTGAAGAATTAGGAAAAAAATACGACTATAATTTAGTACTTAAACCACAATTTCTTAATACAGAAAATTATAAAGATGCATTAGGTTATGAAGTAGTGATGGTTAGAGGTAATTGTGTTGTTAATTATGAAGCAATGAAAGATTTAGCTGACCATGGTTTAAAATATTATTTAACTCGTACAGCCGGTTATAACCACGTTGATTTAAAAGCTTGTAAAGATTTTCATATTGAATCAGCATTTGTCCCTGGTTATTCACCAAATGCAATTTCTGAGCTTGCTTTAACTTTAGCTATGATGCTTTTAAGAAATGCTGCTTACACGGTTGATTACACTCATAAAGGTAACTTTAAAGTAACTAATCAAATGTTTTCTAGAGAAGTAAGAGGTTGTACAGTAGGTATTCTTGGATGTGGTAGAATTGGTTGCACTTCCGCTTCATTATTTAAAGGTTTAGGTGCAAAAGTTATCGGATATGATGTATATCAATCAGATAAAGCAAAAGAATTAGTAGAATTTGTTGATTTAGCTACATTTGTTAAAGAAGCTGATATTATCTTAGTACATTTAGCTTATATTCCTGGTGTTAACGATAATTTCATTAATAAAGAATTAATCTCTAAAATGAAAAAGAATGCAATCTTAGTTAATGTTGCTCGTGGAGAAGTTCTTGATCTAAAAAGTGCTCTTGAAGCAGTAGAAAATAATCATCTAGCAGGACTTGCAATTGATGTTATCGACCATGAAAAAACACTCTTCTTTAAAAACTTTGAAGATCCAAGCAAAATGGATACAGAAGTTCATCAAAAACTCATTGATTTATATCCAAGAGTTTTAGTTACTCCACATATAGGTTCATCAACTGATAAAGCTTTAATTGACATGATTGAAGTATCATTAAAGAATATGGATGAATATTTATCAACTGGTGATTGTAAAAATTCTCTTTTAAAGAAAATTAAATAAAAATATATTAAAAAAAAGCATGAATTAGAATTGAATCTTTTTCATGCTTTTTTATTTGGAATTATTTTTTATTGTTTAGTACCAGATACATCAAGGGCCTTTAAATCAAATGGAAGATTACATTGTCCAATTTTTGTGATCTTAAATGTAGCTTCTTGGTTATATGCGTTTGAAAAACATAATTTTTCAATATGATTATTTACATCAAGATAAACCTTTAAATTTTCCATACCAACTAAATCAGTATTAAATTTACCAGAAAGATTATATGCAAACGCCGCTACATTGTCCGCACTGACTGTACTTGAAAGAGTAAATTCGTTACTATCCTCAGTTGGAATGTATAATGCTTTATCAAAAAATGTCCAAGGTAAATTAAAACTATCATCTGTATAATTTTTAGATTCTTCCTTAAAGAATTTTTTATCATCTCTCGTATAGAATACTCTGAAGAACTTTTCATCATCTTTAAAGAATCCTTGTGAATAAATTTTATCATCTTGATCATCACAAAATAATACAGTAGATGTTGAATAATAATTTTGATTTGTAACTAATCCCCATGCACTAACAGATAAATTAAATTCTAAATCATTATTCATTAATTCATTAAAAGCTTCATAAATAACATCTTGTCTTTCATTTGTTGTAAGTGGTGTAGGAGTTACTGGACCAGTAACATTATCTCCAAATGCCTCAACAGTTAAATCAAAAGTATATGTACCATTTCTAATATTTTCTGAAATAACTCCTGATTCAATATGAATGTTAGTTACTTTATTTTCATCTGCCAAAATACTTACTTTTTCTAAACTAGGAAAGTTATAATATGTAAAACCATGTGTGAAAAATAATGCTTTTTCTAAATTCGCTTTAGTATCTATACTTGCTTCTAAACCATCATCAGAAATTGTTAAATCGTCATTTGTTAATGAAGCAAATGGATTTGTAAATTTATCAAAAGATACTTCTTTTCCTTCTTTATC
>FR889329.1 GCA_000432895.1 Firmicutes bacterium CAG:449
CCACGAAATACCTCTTCGTTTATCATTGTTACACTGCTTGGAAAATCTATATATGCTAGAGAACTACACCAAGCAAAAGCATGCTCTTCTATTGTGATTAAACTATTCGATAAAACTATACTTGTCAATAATGAACAACCTTTAAATGCATATTTTTTTATTATTGTTACACTATTTGGAATTTTTACATTTGTTAAAGAATCATTTTGAAACGCACCCTCACCAATGGTCGTCATATTAATTCCATTGATTGAGTCTGGAAGTTCTATTTTTTTATCTACACCATTATATCCTATTATTGTAGCATATTTACTTCCATTTGAAATACAAATAGCATAATTAAAATCATTATAAGTTCCATATTCTCCAGCATATTCATAAACAACATTAAAATCAAAGTATTGATTAAATTCACCATGATCACTTACTATGTATTTATTCCAATTTAAATTCCATCCTTCTTGATTGTTTTTTGCTTCGCAACATATTATTTTTAACGAAGAACAATCATTAAAAACATATTCTCCCATCGTTACTACACTACTTGGAATTGCGATGCTTGTTAACATTTTACATTTTTCAAAAGCTCTATCACCTATTGTAGTTATACTACCTGGGATTACTATATCTTTTAATGATGTACATCCAAGAAATCCACTTTCAGATATTGTTGTTACTTTTTTGCCATGGTACATTTGTGGGATTGTCAATTTTTCAAGGTATTTATTTTCACCTATAGAAATTGCCAACGTTCCATCAGGTAATGGATAATACTTATATCTTTTTAATTCATCTTGTTCTTCTATTTCATTTGTCAAATGACCAAGTACTTTCCAAGTTAAACCATTATCATATGATACTTCTATTTCATTTGTTTTCTCGTTCAATCTATACAAAGCATTACCATTATCTGATTTAATTTTCTCACCATCTTTGATCATTTCAAGCCATTCTTCATAAGATAATGTTCCGTTATTTTTTACATACTCTAAATATATTGAATAAACACTTTCATTTGTTGTACTACTAGTATCAGTATTACTATTATTATACGAAGAAGAATAAGAACTACTATTACTAGAACTATCACATGCTCC
>FR889330.1:0-874 GCA_000432895.1 Firmicutes bacterium CAG:449
CAATATTATTCAAAAATACATTTCCAAATTTGTAAGAATTTTCTATTTCATTTTCTTCAATTAATATTTCTTGAGTATACCCATTTGAACAAATATCTTTCATTATTGTAATAACTCGTGATAAGTTATTTATATTTATTAATTTCTCATATTTTACATTAAATTTGCTTAAATAAAAAATATTAACAATTTCTTTTTTATAGTCAACTGAGTTTTTTAAATCAATATTAAATATATCAATTATCTTTTTAACATAATTAAATTTTATATTATTATGCAAAAAATCAGTAATATCTTCAATTAATAATCTTAAAACACTATCAGGTAATTGTTCAAAATTATTAAAATACGCTTTAAATAATTGTCTTATAATAAAGTTTGCTTTAGCGTCCATTTCTCTAACATATTCAGATTTAGTAACTACTTCTTCTATAAATTTTGATATTTGATAATTTATATATTTACCTCGATTGAAATCTTTATCCGTAAAAGATATTTTGTTTAATTTTTTATTTTCAAAATTCTCAATCTCTTCAAAACATATAACATTTTCATTCAAATAATTTTCAATATTCTTTTTTTCAATTATTTCTTGGCACAACTTTTCAATCAAAAGATTTTTAATAGATATAATTTTATCAGAAAATGATTTACCATTTATTATAAATTTTAAATTTTCCAATTCATTCAGCACTTGAAACGCATATCTACTTTTATATGTATCATCAAAATCAGCAATACGTTGTGCAATTTCATCAGCTATGGCTACAATTTGCCCTTCTATGGTTAAAGAATAATTTAAACTATCATATTTTGTATTTAATGAAATGTCGACTTTTTCTTTGATGTACTTATTATAATTACTATTTAATGA
>FR889330.1:891-1648 GCA_000432895.1 Firmicutes bacterium CAG:449
TGAGTACATAGGATCTTTTTCATTATTTGAAAGTCTTGCAATACCATTATTAACGCTACTATATTTGGAGTCTTTATATTTAATGCTTGTATGTTTTACAACACCATCTAAAATTTTCCAATGAATTTTAGAAATATTATTAATTAATATTCTAATTGAATTGACATTATGTTTAAAAAATAACTTTTCATTTATACTACATAACATTCCACCTAAGCAATCTCCCCTAGTCATAATTTTTTGGAGTGTTCTTTCTCCCACGTGTCCAAAAGGAGTATGTCCAATATCATGTGCTAATGAAATAGCCTCAATTAGTTCAAAATTACAATCATAATTAATTCTAATAAACTCGTTCTTCAAACGCCTAGCAATTTCAAAAGCAATGTTTTTAACCTCTAAACTATGTGTTAGACGATTTCTATAACATTCATAATTGCTTGAAGAAAACAATTGAGTTTTATCTTTTAGTTGTCTAAAATAATTTGAACTAATAATTTTAAAAATATTATCGTTTATAATTTGTTTTTCATCATTCATTTTAATCCACCATTTTTTTCATTCTATCATAGATTATTATACTTTTCTATTGTTTTACATAATAAAGTTATTATAAGTTTAAAAAAATATACATTATATTTAAATTAATATATTAATTGTAAATTAATATTTACTTTTTAATTTAAATTTTGTTTGATACATTAAAATTATTTACAGCATCATAATAATTAAAAATAAGAATATTATTCTTCTAATAAAA
>FR889331.1 GCA_000432895.1 Firmicutes bacterium CAG:449
TTTCGTTAATAATACCAATAATATTTTGTAGAATATCTCTTACATAGAAAAATTTATTTTTATTGTCTTTAATAAAACCATATAGTTTATTGTTTTCATCGTATAAGAAATCTAAACGATAATTAGTATTGATTTCAGTTACTAAATTATTATTTGTATCATATAAATATCTACTACTTGTTGAATTTTTTTCTTCAAATTTATATATCCTTTTACCTTCATCATCATAAACATAATGAATTGCATTATCTGGAGTTTGAATTGAAGTTATTCTTTTACCTTCATATGATAATTTAAATTGTTTCCAAGTAGTAGGAAGTAAAGGATTATTATTTTCATATTTAACTTGATTATTGTTAATGGAAATTAAACGATCTTTTATTATTGAATCATATTTTAAAACGATATCTCCAATTTTTGTTATATTGCCGTTTGCATCATATTCAAATTTATCACCTGCATCAATTAAATATCCTCGATAATCGTATTTATAATCCCAATATCCAAGTGTATCATCAATGATTTTGGTTATTCTTCCTAAAGCATCAAATTCATAATTTCTTTCAAAAGTAGTTCTTTTTAAATTAATTGTTTCTTTAGAAATATTCTTTGAAATGTATTTTGTATTTTCTTGAGTTTTATATTCATATGTATGCGATAAAATACTATTTCCTTCGATATGTAAATCTTCTTTTCTTAACATGCCTAATGTGTCGTATTCATGAATTTTAGAAAATAATTGTAAATCTTCAAATAGCTTGCGGATATAATCTTCGTCTAAACAACTAGATTTAGTTATTAACATTTCGATTTGTCCATATAGAGGATAAGGAGTATTTAGAAGGGAAAGACTATTGGTTATTGTTTCACTTTCAAATTTTCTTCCTATGGAGAGTAATAAGTTACCTTCATATTCAAATTGATGATTTTCTGCAAAAATATAAACACTTCCATCGATACAAACTCTAATGATTTTATCACCTATATCAAATTCAGAATCATTTAAAAGATATGTTTCAAAAGATACTCCAACATCATGCCATTTATTTGATGTAAAAGTTAAGGTTGTTTTAGCTTTATATCCATCAAAATCGATATAAATAAAATCATTATCTCCTCGATAGAGTCCTAACGTATGATTTTTTTGATCTTTTAATTCAAATAGATATTGTTTTGTTTCTTGTATATCTGTAAAGGCTTTAAATAAAATTGTACCATTAAAAGTAAATCCTAAATCGTAAAATAATTTTTCGCCATCAGCAATGTAAGAATATTTTTTGTTTATTTTATTGAAATTAAATATACGATCTTTATCATAATCAGAAGTTCTTCTTATTTGAAATTCATAAGGCTTTTTGTTATTTAAAGATAAAACACTATTTTGTAATGGATATACTTCCATTGTTGGATCATCAATATCAAATAAAGAAGTTTGACTAAAATCAACAGTAGATAAATCATTTTCGATTAATTCGTTATCAAAAATGTAGTCTTTACTTAAACGATAATATCTAAGTATTTCATCAAGTGTAGTGTATTTTCTTGGATAGATAGCTAAATAAGCAATTCTTCCTAAAAATGGTGATGTTACTTGATTGTTTTCAAAATTATGACCAATATTGTATAAAGGGTTTGGTCCAATATCAACATATAGACGTGGATTTTTTTGTATAAATGTTTGCATGTGACCATTGATATTTAAATTATATTCACAGACATCATCATATCCTTGTCCGTCACATCTATTAATGAAATTTAGAGCAAAGAAATTCCATTTAGTGGTTATATCATAATCAGAAACAAGAAGTTCTTTATTTAATGTATCATTTTTTACTTCTAAATGAACTTTTTTATTTAAAATATAGACTCCAATAAAGTCACTACCTTTGCTTGATTTACATGAGAAAAGATATCTCTTGCTGGTAGTAGAAAAACTTTGAGGTCTAAACCAAAACATTAGGCAACCACATTCATCGTTATATAAAGAGTTCATGCTTAAATAATAACTAAAAGCTTTATTTTTATTAATCAAAGCACAATCAACAATTCCTTGTTTTGTTAAATAAGGAACTGCTTCGCTTCCATCATGTTTAATTGCTTTTATAAGATAGTTATTCCATCTTAATGAAGCATCTTGAATAAAATTAGCAATAAATAGTTGATCATTTTTATATGCTTCTATTAATGAATCTGGATGAGCACCTTTTGAGCGATTAACACAATCAAATGTTTGGTATATTTTTTTATTTTGACATTCTTGTGCTTTAAAATTGATATTTTTTAGATTATCGTAATTAACTGATACTTTTCCATTTTTTGAAGTAATAGAAAATAATTCATTATTTTCGTTATATGAATATTCTTTATAGACATTATTGTTGTTATCAACAACTTTTAATAATAAATTATTTTGATTATAAATATATTTAAAAACCGTTTTTTCTTCGCTTTTATTAAAATAAATTACTTCTTCAATTAAATCTTTATCATTATATTTAAATTTATAGCCATCACAGTTTTTACCATAAGATTGGTTGATTAATCTATTTGTTTCTAGATCATATTCAAAAAGATAAATAGTAACATTGTTTAATAAAATTTCATTGATATTATTAAATAGATCGTATTTAAATTCATAAACACTTCCATTATCTAAATTGAGATATTTAATACGTTTATGATCATCATAACTATAAGAAATAGAAGTACTTTCATTTAATTTTTTAATAGTAGTTTTTAATAAATCGTTTTGACTATTATATTGAAAATTAGTTTCAACTTCTAAAGCATCAAGTGCTTTTAAAATACTGCCAAATTGATTGTATTCTAAAAATTTTGATTTATTTTGTAATTCATCTTCAATGCTAGTTAAATATTTTCCATCTGAAGAATAAGTTTTTTTTGTTTGTAAGATTTTAGAATTATCTTTATTAGTGATAGTACTTTGAAGTAAATTATTTTTTTCATCATAAATGTTTTCAATATTTGTAGCGTATGATGTTTTTATTTTTTTTAAGTTATTAAATTCATCATATTCATATTGATAAATAGAAGCGTTACTATTAATTGATAAAGAAGGTAAATTATTTGTATTATAAGACAAGTTAGAAGTATTACCATTGTTATTACTTAATATTGGATTATTATTTTCATCATATTCATAGAAAGAACCTAATTCTTGTTTATTTACTTTAATACCACCTAAAATAACACTAGCTTCGCCATAAACATAAAAAGTTAAAGTAATAGAACGATATGTTGAATTTGTTTTAAAATTTAAAAAAACTAAATCAAATAAATCATTATAATTTTCTTTAGTGATTGTTTTAGTGATATAACCAGCACAAGATAAGGTTACTGTAACATAATTTTTACTAGAATGATCTAATAATTGCTTAACATAAAATGACACAGAAATGTTATCTTGAGCCATACCTTCTAGATTAAGTGTATAACTTATTTTTTGATTTAATAAATTTTTACCAGTTATTTTATAAGCAGAATCGTTAATTAAATTTTTGAAAAAATCATCTTCAATATTTTCTTTAGTGAAAATTACATTATTTTTTGTAAATGATTCAAGTGAAATATTTTCAAATAAATTATTTGATTTTGATAAAACAATGTTACTAGATATTAAAGATTTAGTTATATTATCATATTCATTTTTAATAACATTATTTTCATTATCTACTTCAAATAATGGAAAATGGTCTTTAAAGAAAATAATGTTTTTTTCGTTTTTATAATTAAGAATAGTTGTTTTATTATTATCATAAATAAGATTAGTTAAATGTGAATGAGTAAAATTATTATCATATCCATCAATAAAAGAAATGATTTTATTATTTAAAATATTATATTTAATACGATAATTAGTAAGTTCATCTAAAACAATAATATAATCATTTTTAAAATCAAAACTAATAATAGTTCCATCATAATACTTAATTTTTGAAATAAAGCCATTTAAATATTCAATTATGGTAGAATACATTTCTTTATCTTGTTGATAGTAAGTAATTTTAGTAATTTTATTATTTTCTAATTTAAAACGAATAATATCATCATAGTTATTTTTTATATATTTATTATCAGAATCTAAAAATAAATTATATTGATTATTTGCTTTAGTTTCGATGAAATATGGATAATTTTTTTCTTCTGAAAATCTTTTGCATGTATTATATTTATCTTTTATAAGGTAGTAAAATCTCATAAAATAATCATCTTCATAAATACAATTAACTTGTAAATTTGTTTCTTTATTGATAAATTCATTACGTTCATTTTTTGTGTAAATATCGATAGATCCATCGGCATTTTTTACTTCAAAATAATCTTTATATTGTGTGATTTTAGAATATAAATTTAATTTAAAACCTTTGCCAAAAAAAGAATCTTCTTGTTGATCTTGATAATTATAAATTAAGCTTAATGTGATAGGACTTGGACCAATTGAGCTAATTAATGGTAAAGAAATATGAAGATTATTATCTTCGTTATTTAAATTTAAATGTGTAGAGCAAACACCAATTTCATGTGTTAATTGTTTTGTATAATTTTTTAAACCTAAGTTCATTTTTCCTCCTAAAAAATTTTAATAATTTTGTGTAATTCTTTAATATGGTTATCTAAAAGATATTTTCCAATTTCTTTAAAATCGATAAAGCGATGAAATTTAAGAAAATAAATATTAGATAATTCATTGATAATATGTAATTTTTCTTCTTTTGATAAGTTGCTCTTGAATCTTATTAATAGATCTAAATCAGAATCAATTCTATCTATTTCTTTAGCAAAAGATCCAAATATATATAAATTAGTTATTGAAAATTTATTCTTTAATATAGTTTTATTTTTTAATAATTGATTTTTTAAATTAGTAAGTGTTATAGGTTTTAAATTTTGATAATATGATTTATTTTGACATGGGTTATTAATAATTAAGTTAGAAAGATAAGCAAAAATTTTTTTATTTTTCTTTAAAAAATAATCTTTTTTCAATTCTTCATATTCTTGTAAATTCTTACTAGAAAATTTTAAAGTAGGAATATTTAGTTTTAATAATGAATAATTAAAAATACTTAAAGAAATAAATAATTTGTCGAAATCAGTAAAAGAAGTTAATTCTTGAAGTAATAAAAGATGATTTAAAATTATTTCATGAAGATCAAATCTTAAAGAAAAATATTGAGAAGTTATTTTGATTAATAGTGATTTATCTACTTCATGGTTAACGATTAGAAAAATAAATTTATTTAATATATCTGTGGTTAAAGGATTTTGATAATTACATATAAGATAATAATAAGCATCATAATATGTTTTAAATTTCTCTTCTAAAGGTGTTTTAAAATAGTCTTCACCATAAACGACTTTCTTAAAAATATCGTGTTCAAAATCATATTTATAATATTTAAATAATTTTTCGATAAAAGAAGTTAAACTTTTTCTAACAATTAATTCTTTATCAAAAAACAAATCATTTATCATGAAAAATTTGCTTGATTATTTGGTTTGTTCCTGTTGCGGATGCACCACTTACAAAACCAATTTCTAAGGTTTTAATAACACTACTGGTATCAATTATTTGATTACTACTAAAAAAGATTATTAGATTAATTAATCCACCTAAAATAGTTAATATTACTGGAATAAATTTATATGTTTTTTCTTTAAAAATTAATTTATATATTTCACCAATTAAATAGCAACTTACAACAATAATTG
>FR889332.1 GCA_000432895.1 Firmicutes bacterium CAG:449
TGGTAATGGTGATAATAAAACCACTTTATTTACTTGTTCAACAATGGTAGAAGCAAGTAAAGTCGATATTGAAAATAAAAATACTTCAACAATTGAAATAGAATTTGAAAGTACAAATTCATTAAAAATAATGACAGAAAATAAAAAAGTTTTATATATCACTAATATAGAATTTTTTCTTGAGAAGTAGAGGTAATTTATGAAAAAAATTATTTTATTAACTTTATTATCATTAGTATTTGTTTCTTGTGGAGAAGTAAATAGTATAGTTAATGAATATAAAATAACTTGGAAAAATGATAATGGAGAAATTTTAAAAGTTGATGATCATGTTAAAGAAGGTACTATTCCAAGTTTTGGTGATGATTTGCCTACTAAAGCAAGTACAGAACAATATACTTATACATTTAGTAATTGGGTTCCAGAAGTTGGACCAATTTATCAAGATACGACATTTGTAGCCAATTATACTTCTAGTATCAATGAATATATGATTACTTGGAAAAATTATGATGGAACAATCTTAAAAGAAGATAGTCTTAGTTATGGTAGTCTTCCAAGTTATGATGGAATTACTCCAATAAAAGAAGAAGATGATGAGTATAGTTATGTTTTTAAAGGTTGGTCACCAAATATTGAAATAGTAAGTAAAGATACTACATATACCGCGACATTTTTTGAAATAAAAAAAGGTTCAATTAATACTAATCCAATTATTTCTAGTGATAATAAATTTGTTGAATATGGTTTCTATCCTCAAACTTATTTTAATAATGAAGCGATAATTAGTAAACTTAGTAAATTAACTCCTTTAGAGAATAACTGGTATTTTTATAATAATGAATATTACACTAAAGTTATTGCAAAAGTTTATAATAATGAAAAATATACTTTTGATGATGAGCAAAATATTGTTAATGGTAATGAATATTGGTTTAAATGTGAAAGAATTAAATGGAATATTGTAAATGAAAATAATGGAGTTTATACTTTGTTATCTACTCAATTATTAGATGCTCATAATTATTATGATAATTATCAAGAGCGAATTATTGATGGAAAAACAATATATTCTAATAATTATGAATATAGTTCAATTCGTAACTGGCTTAATAATGAATTTTATCAAGTAGCATTTTCTTTAAATAATGCTTATATTCAAAAAAGTGAAAACGATAATGTTAGTTTATTTTCTTACGATAATTATTTAAATCTTACTGAACGAACATGTAAAACAACTGATTATAGTAGAGTTAGAGGAGCTTGGTATAATACTTCTTCTACTTTAAAATATAATGGTTCATATTGGACTAAATCAAGTTCCGATGAATTTAATTATTGTGCCTGGAATGTTAATTCAAGTGGTTATTTAAGTACTTATGCAGTTGATGGTGATAGTCATTGTGTTAGACCATCTATAAAAATTAAATTGTGAGGTGTCATTTATGAATAAAAAAATTTTAATATGTTTATTTTCATGCTTATTATTTTCTTGTGGTGAAGAAGAAATTACTACTGGTAGTCAAAATACGCATGATGAAAAAACTTGGTTTACTAGTGAAGAGCTTGAAAAAGTTCATTTAGAAAATTTACCTGCTCCAGTTAATTGCCAAGGAGAGATAAACTCATCAACTTCTTGGTTTAATGATGGATATTCTTTTTCTCAACCATGTTCAAGTGAAGAAATAATGATTGAAAACGCTACAAATTATTTTGATTATTTTAAAAATAATTATGATGGTAAATTTGGAACAAAAGCTTTTCATGCATCAAGTTCCGATACTTTTTATTATTATATTGTTCAAAAAGATATTTTAGATAATTATCATGATGATAATCCTTCTTCTTTATATGATTTTTACTATGTAATTGATACAGAAGTTGGCGAAGATGGCTATTTAAAAGATGGAGCGGTCTATTCATTTGATATTAGATATGAATTTTCTACTTCTAGTAATGAATACTTATTAAAAATATTTATTGAAAAAGAAAATAAAAGTCATAATGGAGCAATCAATTATAAATTTAAACTTCAATAATATTATAAAATGAAAAAGGGAATAATAATTGCAATTATTGGATTTCTTGGTGTTGTAGGAACTTTTTTACTATGGGGATTAACTCCAGAAGATCAATATATTTTAAATGGAGGATTTTACGTTTTACTATTAATTGGTTTTCTTTTTTTAACACTTTATGGATTGGGTAAAATGCTTTGTAACTATTATACTAAAGATAGATATGATCGATTAAGAAAAAAATACCAAGAAAAATATGATGCTAATAAAAGTATTATTGTTAATATTGATGAATTAATTTATTATGTTAATATTAAATATCTAGGTGGAGATGATTTAGTTTTTAAATATAAAGATGAATTTCATATTATTGAAAGACAAGTCTTTAGTGATCAAGAAAATAAAAAATTTTCTTCTATATATAGTTTAGATGAAAAATTATGTGGTAGTAATTTTGATGATGTTTTAACAAAAAAAATAATCAATAATAAAGCATTGATTGAACTTGATAATATCGAAGTTGCTTTTGTAAATGGTAAATTTCCTCAAGTGTTAAAAGAAAAAAGAATATATGATAATGTCAAGCCACATAGCAAATTAATGATTTCATCGATAGTGTTAATTATATTTGGAATTATGTTTTTATTTATAAGTACTGCGACAAGTGATTGGTATAATGCTCTAATATTTGGTGGAATTTTTTTATTAGTGGGAATTATTCTTTTGATTATATTAATTAAAGATATTAATGATGAATCAAAAATTAAATAATAAAAGCTCTTTGTAAAAAAAGTGCCAATTTAGTGCCAAAATTAATTATTAACATTGTAATAAAAAAAATAACAAATCATAATAATTTAGAAAATATAGGGAGGATTATTATGAATTATATAAATTCAATGCTAAAAAGATGCTTAAATAATTTTTTAAATTCATTTTCATTTATAATAAAAATTATATTAGTTATCGCTTCAATTGTATTATTTTGTGTTGGTAATGCTAAAGTTGGTACTGACCAAACAGGATTAGTTGGGATGATTCCTCTAGCAATCTTAGCAATTTATTTAACATTAAGATATTCAGTAAATGAAAGAAATTCTGTTATTAAGGAGTTTCCTAATCGAGTAAAATCAATGACATATGCCGCATTATTTTTAATTTTTGCTTTTTTATTAATGACAATGGCGTATGGAATGAATAGACTTA
>FR889333.1 GCA_000432895.1 Firmicutes bacterium CAG:449
GAAATTAATAAAATTTGAAAATAATGAATTGACTTGTCAGTTTATTAATCAAATTGGTGAAAAAAAGAAAATCTATAAACTAACCTTAGATAAAATAGATTTAATAGATTTTGATTCTCTAGAATTAAAAACTTATGAAAAACTTTTATAAACTATAAAAAATATTTTTATTAAATAATTTAGGAACAATTAATTATGAAAAAATTACAATACATTTATAAAATAGATTATATCGATTATAACAAAAAACATAGTAACAAAATTATTCAAAAAAAATATTCAGAATATTATGAATATTTAGAAAAAATATCTCAAACAATAGATCCTAATTTATATTAAGCATATATTAAATCAGATAGATTTCATGACTAATAAAGTATAATACTTGTAAAAATACTTTAAGCATTAGTTTTTGCGGTCGTGGTTGTGAGTGTCAAAATGCTATTATTGAATTTAAAAATGTATCAATAAAATTATTCATCATGAATTAGGTTATGGTAGAGGACAAGGAGGTTTTTATCAATATAGAGAATTAATCAATTGGTGGAAAGAAATTATTTCGAGGTTTTAATTTTATATGATTTTATTAAAAAAAGAAAAAGAAGCAATTAAAAAATATAAACAATATATAGAAGGAATTATAGATTTTGAATCTTTTTGGAAAGATTATATATCCTGTAAATATTTAATGAAGTATTTAACAAAAACAGCACATAGAAAAAATATTGGTTGTGTAGATGAATATTATTTTTCACTTGATCCAAAGAAAAAAGAAAACCCTAATTTTCATACAAAATATTTATTGCAATGGTCAATTTGCTATTATTTAGACAAGAAAAAAATAGATTATGTAAATAAACAAAAAAGAATATTATTTATATGAAAAATGGAATGATTATATACCAAGTTTTGTTCCATATAATGAATCAAATTATTATTTACTAGAAAGTTTAGATAATGGAAAACGTCACTCTAAAAAATATTATCGTGATTATTTTTCAAATATATATAAATATGAAAAATATCCTCCTAGATGGCTTCAAACGAGTGAATGGCCTAACGATGATGATGGAACACCAACGAAATTTTTATATCAAACTGGTTTTCCTAATAATAGGCTCTCTTAAATAAAGTGGGGT
>FR889334.1 GCA_000432895.1 Firmicutes bacterium CAG:449
TATATTTTTAGAATATGGTAATAAATTTTCAATTGGTTCTTTGCTAATATTTTCAAATACATAATTTAAATATTTTTCTACGTTTATATTATTAATAATTGCTGTTTGAATAATAGAAAATAATTTAGTCGTGATAGATGCTCCGGCATATGATCCAGATGTTTGGAATACCTTTCTTTGAACAACAAAAGGCTTTACAGCCCTTTCGGCTGTATTATTAGTCATTTCTACATGACCATCATTAAAAAAGGTAAATAAATCACTCCAACATTCTTTTGTATAGTTAATAGCTTCATTTAATTTAGATGTTGGATGTGGATTAGAATTAAATACCAACATATATAGTTTATCTTTAATTTTAGGCATGTCATTTTGCCTTTTTATTGATATTTCTTTTGGAGTTAACTTGTTTTTTCTATATTCCTTTTCGAGTTCGAATAATTTAGATATTTCATTTAATACTTGAAATGCTAATGACTTTTTTCTTTTATCTTGTGACAGATTTTTAACGATTTCAGCATATCTCCGTCTTACATGTGCCCAACATTTTTGTAATTTGATTTTTTGATTATCTGTTTTTAATTTATTATATCCACCATAATTATCGCAAATTACATATCCATCATAATCTTTAAGCCATTTTGTTGTTTTATCTATACTTCTAGATTCATGAAAATCATATATTCTTATTTGATTTTTATCATAAAAACTTGATGTATAAACATAGACATAACTCTTTTTTCTACTTTTATCACATTCAGGTTTCTTACTAACAACTAATGTTGTCTCGTCTGAATGTATTACTTTAGAATTATTATTTAATAAATCATCTTTCATTTTTTCAAATACATTTGATAAGATAAGATTTGCTTTAGCTACAAAATTAGCTAAATTTTGTTTATTTATTTCAAATCCTACAGATTTAGTTATATGTTTAGCTAAATGTTCAAATGGAATTCCTAATTCATATTTGTGATATAAAATATAAGTTGCTAATGATGGTGTTAAAATACTTCCACTAAATGGCTCATTTGAAAGTGGATAATATATTTTATTATCATCTTTATTACAATTAGGACATTTATAGCTTTTTTTAATTAATTTAATCACTTTAATTTTAGATGGAACAACGTCAACTACATATCTTATTTTTGATGATGCTTCTATAAGATTAGAACCACATTTTGGACAGACTTTCTCATTTGGTTCAATAATTCTAGTTTCAGTCACATATTTTTCATAATCAAATTTATTTTTGTTATATTTTTTACCTTTGTTTGTTTTTCGCTCAAGTTTTTCTTCCTTTATTATCTCTTCGGCTTCATTAATAACTATATCATTAAGTTTTTCACTTTTAGGAATAAAGATTCTAGTTCTTTCAATTTTTTCTTTTTCTTGCAAAGAAGCAATGGTTAAAAGAGCATCATTTAATTTTTTATTAGTTTCATAAAGCTTAACTTCTAAATTACCTTTATCTTCCTTTAGAGCTTTGTTTTCTTTTTTTAGTTGCTCGATAATTCTTAATAGTTCTTGAGTATTTTCCATATTTAAATTATAACACAAAAAGCAATTTAGTCTATATATTTTATATATAGACTAAAATTTCTAAAAATAATCATATTTTTTATTATTAATTTCTTTTTTTGATTCAATAACCTCTAATCCTTTACACAATCCTTCTAATTGAACTGGGTTAATCTTGGTCCCTATAGCTAAACCTTTTGGCCATTTAAATTTTCCTTCAAATAATTTATTTTGAAGTAACCAACTTCCATAATCATCTTCATAATACATTTTTATTTGTTTTCCATTTGCTCCACAGAAAATAAACACTGAATGTCTTATTTCTATTTTGGTGAAATTAACTGCTACAAGAATTTGTATTTTATTCATTCCCATTCTCATATCTATATTTTCTGAATATAAATATATATTTTTGCTTTCTTTAAATTTAATCATATCAACTTTTCTAATAATCTTTCTGCTTGCTCTAATGATGTTGTTATCTTGATTTCTTTGTATTCAATAACAACAATACTATGATCAAATCGTGTAAAATGAGTACTCTTGTTTTGTTTTTCTACTTCACTTAATATATTAGCTTTTATCATTTTGTTTGTTATTATGTTATTTTCTTCTAATGCAACTTTATTGACATTAATAAATTGACCATTTATATTATTATAAGCTTTAATCCAATCTCTTAATGTAGATCTTTTTAAATCATTTGCTTTTGCAAATTCGCATATTGATAATCCTGATATTTTATACTTCCTACAAAATTCATATCGTTCTTGGTCTGTATAATATTTTTTCTTTGTTATATTGTCTTCCATAAAAAAATGCCTCCTTTTTTAGGATAGCATTCTGAGTTAATTTATCTAGAGTGTTAATTTTTGACGTATAC
>FR889335.1 GCA_000432895.1 Firmicutes bacterium CAG:449
GGTTAACAATAAGCGATAAAATAATTTCAATTTTTAAATTTAAAATTCCTTATTATGTTGGACCTTTAAATATTAAATCTGATTTTGCATGGATAGAAAGAAATAATGAAAAAATATATCCATGGAATTTTGAAAAAGTAGTGGATCTTGATCAAAGTGCAATTAAATTTATTGAAAGAATGCAAAATAAATGCACTTATTTAAAAGGCGAAAATGATTATTGTTTACCAAAATCATCGATTATTTTCTCTGAATATAATTGTTTATCTTATTTAAATAAATTGAGAATAAATGGTGAATATATTTCTAATACATTAAAAGAAAAAATTTATAATGAATTATTTTTAAATATAGAAAAAAAACAACCTACAAGAAAAGATTTAAAAGAATTTATTGAAGCAAATTATGGTGATAATGCTTTAGTAGTAAATATTAAAGAAATTCCTGAAATAAATTGTAACATGGCATCTTATATTGATATGAAAAGAATTTTTGGTAACGATTTTGATAAATATAAAGACATTTATGAAAACATTATTAAAGATATCACTGTTTTTGAAGATAAAGCAGCATTAGAAAAAAGATTATCGACATATAATTTGCCAAAAGAAATAATAAAGCGATTAAAAGGTTTAAATTATAATAAATATTCTTCTTTATCTGGAAGATTATTAAATGGTATTACTATTTTTAATCCTAAAACTGGTGAAGTTCAAGGTACTGTATTAGAAATAATGCGTAAAACAAATTTAAATTTACAAGAAATTTTATATTTAGAAGATTATAAATTAATTGATATTATTGATAAAGAAAACAAAAAAAATGAATCAATAGATGATAAAAAAATAGAAGAATACTTAGATGAATATGTCAATATTTCCCCTTTATATAAAAGGCCATTGATACAAAGTTATAGAATTATTAAAGAAATAGAAACAATATTTAATAGACCAATTGATGAATATTATATTGAATGTACAAGAACATCAAAAGCACTTAAAAAGCAAAGCTCATCTAGATATGAAACTTTAAAAGAATTATATAAAAATTGTGAAAAAGATGCATTAAGTATGAATATTGATATGAATGAGTTGGAAAAGAATTTAGATGAATGTAAAGATTCTTTAAAATCAGATATTTTGTATTTATATTTTACTCAATTAGGACGATGCATGTATACATTAGAACCTATTGATATTTCGGAATTAAAAAACAATAAAAAATATGATATTGATCATATTTATCCTCAGGCAATTATCAAAGATGATTCTTTAAGCAATAGGGTTTTGGTAGATAAAACAAAAAACAATAAAAAAAGTGATATATTTTTATATGAATCTGATGTTTTAAATCCTAATGCATATTCTTTCTTTAAAAAATTATATGATATGCGATTAATTTCAAAAGAAAAATATAATCGTTTAACAGAAAAAGAAATTCCAGAAAGTAAATTAGATAGTTTTGTTAATAGACAATTAGTTACTACAAATCAAGCGGTAACAGGATTAATACAAGTCTTAAAAGAATATCATAATGTTAATCCAATCAATATCGTTTATTCAAAAAGCGAAAATGTAACTGATTTTAGAAAAAAATTTGATTTGGTTAAATCAAGAACAGCAAATAATTTTCATCATGCGCATGATGCGTATTTGAATGTTGTTGTAGGTGGTATTATACATAAATATTTTAGTTATAGACATTTTAATAATAAGTATAAAGATATTATAAGAATGAAAAATGAGCGACAAACACTTAATGTTGATAAATTGCTTGATCGTGATATTGTGAAAAATGGTGAAAAAATCATTTGGAATAAAAACGAAATGATTAAACAAATTAAACATGATTTATATCAAAGATTCGATATCAGTGAAACTATAAGAACTTATAATTCTAATG
>FR889336.1 GCA_000432895.1 Firmicutes bacterium CAG:449
AGAGAAATTATCATTATCAATACTTACTTTTTCTACTTTAGGTAAAATAACATATTCAGTACTATAAACAATTGAATCTACTTCTTCTTCAACATAAAAATCATGTTTTTTTAATGTTATTCCACTTGTATTAATCACTCCACCATTTTCATTGTGAAAATTTTTAAATATATCATATTCAATTACTGCATAATTTAAACTTATTTCATAGAGCAAATATTTATCTTTTTTTAATGTATAATAAAAGTCAAATTCATCATCAATAATTGTTGGAAAATTATCATCAAAAGAAAAATATTTAAAATTATATAAATTATCATCACATTTAAATAAATACATTTTTTTATCTGTTCTGTTTGAAGTAACTTCATTTCTAGTTTGATCTACTTTGAAATAAATATTTTCAATATAGAAATTCTTTTTTAAATAAGAAAAAACATCATTTGCATAATCTAAAAAATAAGATTTATCACCATTCATAGCGAAAATATAATGTTCACCTTTTGATAATTGATTACTTGCTTCTGGAGGAGGAAGTTCTTCAATTCCATATGAAGATAAGATTTTTTTATCAATAAAACTATTAGATAGTTTATCTT
>FR889337.1 GCA_000432895.1 Firmicutes bacterium CAG:449
TGTTTTGATTCGTATCCGTTTGCAAAATATAAACTATAATCTGATTTCCATGTATTAAATTCAGCTTCATTATGAACTACTACGAATGAATCAACTGTATTTGCACTGATTGTTGCATTTGTTGGTGCTACTACATCTCTATTTTCATTTAATAAAAACATTAAATCTTGTTTTGAATCCCATACATAAGAATATCCATCTGTTGTAGGTGTTACTTTTTCTAGATCAATACCTACTTCAAGTAAATCTTCTCTTGCTTCTGTTAATGTTTTATTTTTCTTTACTACTCCATTTGCTTGTAATGCTGTATTCATTTGAGTTGTTAATGATGCATCATTACTTTCTTTAGCTTTCTTTGTAAAGCCCATATAACCTACTACACTGACGGTAGCAAGTACTGCTAATATTGCTATTACTACTAATAACTCTACTAACGTAAATCCTTTTTTCTTTTTCATATGTTTCCTTTCTTGAGTTTCTCTTCTAACTCTTTTATTCTTTCTTCTTTTTCATGTAAAACTTTATTTTGTGTTTTTTCTTTCTTTGCAAATAACATTGATATTACTACCATTAGAGCAATTAATATCACTATTAGTATTAAATCTACAATTAACCATCCTATCATACTAATTCCTCATTTCTCATTTCGATTTTTAATTGTCCACTTTGTTTGATATATCCTATATCTATTTGCTTTTTTACTTGTTCTACTTCTTTTTCGCTTTTTACTTCTATTTTGATTGTCTTTAAGAGTAATGGTTCTACTTCTTTACTTACTTTTATTTTTCCAAAGTTGAACTTTACTATTAATGTTCCATTTAAGACTACTATCTTACCTATTATCTTCCCTTTTCCATATGTTAAAGTTTCATATGATTTTCGAACATTGACATTTACATCTTTTAAACTTAATGCATAACTAACGATTGCATCATAATATTTTTTATGTTCGTCATCTAATTTTTCTAACTCTTCAGTAAAGATTATATCTTCTGGAACTTTTTCTAATACTACCTTATTTTCTGTATCTATTTCTTTTTGATTTAATAAATCTTCTAATCGTTTTATTTCTTTATCTAATTCTAAACATTTAATTTGATAATTTAACGATTCATCATTATTTCCTATTAAAAATGAAATAAGATATCTTATAGTAAGTGCTAGTAGTACTAGTAAAGTAAAAAACAGTCCTATATAAACTACTTTCAAATTACAAATTCCCCCTTTTTTCACAAAAATGATACCCCCCCCCGATGGTTTTTGTCAATATATATTTCCATTTAAATGAACGATTGTTCATTAATTTATTTCTTTTTTTTAGTTTTTTTAATATTTTATTTAACTAGAAATTAGTTATTTATATATTAAAAAA
>FR889338.1 GCA_000432895.1 Firmicutes bacterium CAG:449
TGACAATTCCTATGTTAAGAACTGCTTTTGAAAATAAAATCTCTTTAGGTGATGATGTTAATCGTAGAATGATGAGAGATTTTAGATTATATATGTTAGTTGGCGGAATGCCACAAGCTGTAAATGAATATATTGATACAAATAATTTAAGCAAAGTAGATCATGTTAAAAGATCTATTTTGGAACTTTACCAAGATGATTTTAGAAAAATAGATTCAACAGGTAGGGCTTCACTTATGTTTTCAGCAATTCCATCAGAATTAGCTAAAAATACGTCTAGATATCAAGTATCAAGTGTAATACCAAATGAAAAGCAAGATCGTGTACTTGGAATTGTTGCTGATATGAAAGATTCCTTAACAATTAATTTAACATATCACGAAAATGATCCAAGTATAGGAATGTCTTTGCATGAAGATATTTCTAAATATAAAATGTTTTTAGGTGATACAGGCTTATTTACTACACTTGCTTTTATGGATAAAGATTTTACTGAAAATTTTATTTATGAAAAACTTTTAAATGATAAACTTGATACTGATTTAGGTTATTTATATAAAAATGTAGTGGCTCAAATGCTTTACGCATCAGGAAATAAGTTGTTTTATTATACATTTCCTAAAGAAGGTACAAATCATAAATTTGAGATTGATTTTTTAATTGCAAAGAAAAATAAAATATGTCCTATTGAGGTTAAATCATCAGGATATAAAACTCATGCATCACTTGATGCTTTTGCAACTAAGTTTTCTAGTAAAATAGGACAACAATATTTAGTATATACAAAGGATTTACGAAAAGATGGTGATTTAATTTGTATACCTGTTTATATGACAATGTTTTTGTAAAATTTTAGACTCATAAGTCAAAAAATGTAATTTTATATAAAGTTTTTGACTTATATTTCCAAAACTTTTGACAAATCACTTTTTGTATATCCTTAAGTTAGGAAAAAAGGAGATAAATTATGTCTAAACTTATAAATCGCCCTGAGTATTTAACGCAACTAATACAAAGCAAAGATGTTGATTTAGTTAAAATAATTACGGGTATTCGTAGATGTGGTAAATCTTCATTATTAGATTTGTTTCATCAATATCTTTTACAAGGTTGTGTATCAGATGAGCATATTATTCATATGGATTTAGAATCATTACGTTTTCGTAATTTATCAAATTATCTTAATTTTTATGATTATGTTAGTGAGCGTATACCTAAAAATGGTAAAACTTATTTGATATTCGATGAGTTACAAGTAATTAATCATTGGGAGAAAGCAATTGAGTCTTTTCGTCTTGACTTTGATGTTGATATTTATATTACTGGTTCAAATGCATATTTATTATCTACAGAATTTTCGACACTACTTTCTGGAAGATATGTTGAAATTCGTATGCTTCCATTATCCTTTAAAGAATTTTTGAATTTTTATAAGTTTGATGAAAATATTACAATAGAAGAAAAATTTCAAAAATATTTACAATTTGGAGGAATGCCAATTTTAAGAGAATATCAATTTAATGAAGCAAGAAGTAATCAAGCATTAGAAGGAATATATTCTACAGTTGTACTAAAAGACATTTTGCAACGTAATAACAAGCTAGATTATGCAATGCTAAATAAAACTTCATTATTCCTTTGTTCAAATATTGGTAATATTACTTCACCAAATAATATTGGGAACGTTTTATCACATGAAGGTGAGATAAATAATAAAAATATTGCTAGTAAAACAGTTAATAAATATATCGATATGTTACGTAGTGCATTTATCTTTTATTCGGTTGGAAGATATGATATAAAAGGTAAGCAATTATTAAAAACATTAGAAAAAAATTACATAATTGATATGGGTTTTAGAAATATGTTACTCGGTTATCGTGATGCTGATGGAGGACATATCTTA
>FR889339.1 GCA_000432895.1 Firmicutes bacterium CAG:449
TACCAAACTTAACACCTTTTTCTTTTGCGATTCTGATTCCTTCCATTTGTCTTTGCTTAATATTTGTTCTTTCGTTTTCAGCTACAAATGATAATACTTGAAGAACTATAAAAAAGAAAATACCGCCAAACAATAGTCAAAATGATTAAAAGATGATATAATATTAACATATTCATGAAATGAGGCTTTTTACCAATGAGATATAATGAAGCTATTAAAAAAGTTAGATTAAAAATGTGCTTAACTCAAACTGAATTTGGAGCTATTTTTGGTGTGACTTTTGGTACTGTTAATAGATGGGAAGCAGGAACGCATGAACCAACTATGAAAATAAAGCGAATGCTAATGCCTTATTTAGAAAAATATAATATTAAAGTGGAAGAATAGGAGAAAAGAATATGCCAAACAATGATTTTATTGGTAAAGATACAGATGAAATGTATACTCAATACACTGATATAGTAAATGAATTAGACCATTATCCAGAAGAATTATTTAGAGGAAAGAAAATCTTATTTCCATGTGATTGGGATGCCATTTACAATTGTGGTGACAAGATACAATTTGAAACGCACAACAAAATAAATGAAATAATAAATATTATTCCAAACGCCGATATCCCTAAATGTAACTTTGTAAAATATTTTTGGGATACTTATGCAAAATATCCAGAAACAGGTGTAAAACTTTTTACATCTGGATTTAATCCAAATAAGCCAGACAATCCAAATAATTTAAGTTGCATGGATGTCGATTATTCTCAGTTTGATTGGGTCATAACAAATCCCCCATTTAGTTTTGTCACGGATTTTTTAAAGATTTTAACTGATGAATCCGAAAGAAGGAAAAATACTAATAGACCATTTCATTTTATTGTTATGATTCCTTGGGAAACACTAGGTAACGCACTTTCTAATTTTTTTGTTCAAAAGAAAATGTTTCCTGGATGGGGAAAACATATTAATTTATCTTTTTTGAATATTAGAAAAGAACCCATATTAAATGAAAGAGGAAAGCCAAGATTGGTTGCAATTTATTGGGTCACAGATTTAGATATGAATTTTCCTACTGTGGATAATAATTATTTTGTTCCACAGCATTCTTTCAACGAGAGCATTCACGAATACTTTGATGAAAGATTGTACAAAGAGTGTGCACCGAAAGATTTGAATGGACATGCTTGCGCATCTGATGGCTATCCAATTGTGCTACATAAACAGTTCAAAAATTTATATTTTGATTATCCTGGTTTTCAAGCAGTACCTATCACTTGTATAGATTATTATAATCCAAGAGTTTTTGAAATTTTTGGATGTACTTCTGTTACTGAACCATGTAGGACTATTGGCAATTTTAAATTAATTCCTAGTGGCTTTGGTTTACAAAATAAAATCCCTGGCGTGAAGAAAATATGTTCATATCTAGTTAAAGTTAGACCAGAAATTATTGAGGCTTGCAAGGGTAAAAATCCAAGTGAAGTTTTTGATGCATGTAAGCATTTTTTAGGAATTGAGGAGGTTGATGTTTATGAATAGAAAAATAGAATATTGGACTGTTCAAAAATTGTTGAATATGCTTTCTGATGGGAAATTGAATTACAAACCATCAATCCAAAGGCAATTTGTCTACAGTATCGTTCAACAACAACAAGTAATTATGTCTATAAAAAAAGGATTTATTGCATCCTCGCTGGTTGTAGAAAAGTGTAATGATAATGAGTACATATTGCTTGATGGTAAACAACGAATAAACTCAATTATAGGATTTGTAAATCATGCATTTGATGTTGAAGGCATCTATTTTGAAGACATTTATAGATTAGATAGGGTAGATAGAGCTGATCGATATAAAAGCCCTAAGGTTG
This sequence comes from Firmicutes bacterium CAG:449, assembly GCA_000432895.1. GTDB lineage: Bacteria > Bacillota_I > Bacilli_A > RFN20 > CAG-449 > CAG-449. Next base: position 1,865 of record FR889339.1, read on the forward strand.
TTAATGACACATTAGATGAAAACGATAATTCTGGCGCAGCCACATTACTTAAGTTTACTTTCCCAATTGTACTTTATTCAGATATGACTAACGAAGAAAGGCTGACTCTTTTTAATGTAATTAACACTACTGGTGTCCCTCTTAATGTTTGGGAATTAGTAAATGGTAGATATCCAACTGGTGTTTTAGCTGATATGCGAATTAATTATTTTAATGAAAGAGTTTCTACTAATACAGTAACTCTAGATTCGACTTTTAATAGGGTTAAAAAGTTTGAAAAGTATTTTGGTACTCATGAAGTAAATCGAGGAGAACTATATCAAAAAATAATTGAAAAACTTTTTGTGATGTATGGGGGAAATTTGGATGATAGGCCATATGAAATAGTAGATGGTATCCAAATTAACCAAAAAAACTACAACAAGTTATGTAGGTTTATTGAGGCTCACTTATTAGAAAGATTTGAAGATTTTGCAAAAATTTTAATTGATAAAATTGATTTGTTTTATGAAATGTTTAAGGATATAAACAACTTAGGCGTGTTAAAGGAAATATGCTTTAACATTGATGAAATTGATTTTTTTAAGCTTCATAAAGATAAATTTTTAAATAGTGAATCAAAGAAAACAAACTTACATTTTCTAATCTCACAATATATAAATTCAGATTTAAAAAGCATAATGGAAAATCATAAAAAATATTTTGAAGAAGTGATTTTGCCTTCTGCGTATTTATTAAAAGATGATTTTAGAACGCATCTAGATACAAAGAGATTTTATACTAAGGATGATAAAGAAAGAATTTTTATTGCAAATGATTCTTTCGACTCAGCAACAATGCAAGTAAGATGTCATGGCGTTATGAATGATGGCGTGACAGAATGCGGTTGTGGTAGAATGATTACCAAAAATGAAGCCACAGTTGACCATATCATACCATGGATTATGGGTGGTAGGACTGATGATAGCAATGCTCAAATATTATGCCGTGAATGCAATAGTTCAAAAGGCTCAAGAATTATCTCTACATTATTAAGCGGTGCGGAGGATCAAAATGAATAGCGCATTTCATATTATTATTAACGAAATAAGAAAAAAATATGCAGGAAAACATGCTTCAATGCTTGATATCTTTGACATAGAAAAGGCATACAATCTTTGCTCTATGACAAATATAAGAAATGATAATTGTGCATTTTTAAGAATTACAAGTTTTGGCCTAGATGAGGTAGTTTTTGAAGATGTCGTTACTAATTTAGATTTAATTAAAAGTACTGAATTGGATTACGCAAGTTTAGATTTTGAAATTAAGAAGGCACTATACTTTGAAGTTTATGGAGTTTATTTAGAAAAAGATAATAAAAGATTTATGGAGCCTAACATACATAAACCATCTATAGATTTCAAGACTGACAAAGATGAAATTGCAAAGTTAAGAAAAAAATGTGATGAACTTCAAAAAGAAGTTGACAAGCTAAAAAGGAGTGAACAACAATCTCTTTTTGATTTAATTGATAATTAATTGATTAAAATTTGATAAGAAAAGGTGATTTTAATGGTTGATAAAACACTAAAAAAAGAAAAAGAAGAACTTTTAAAACAATTATTTGATAGTATCGATGGGATAAACAATAATAACGATTTAAAAGAAGTATATGACCAAGTATCAAAAACAAATGATAAATTAGACATCCACGATTCTAAATTTGATAATCTTGTTGATTCAATAATTGAATGGATTAAGCCCAATGCTAAAAGTAAAATTAAAGAAAAAATTAAAGACATCTTAGATAACTATGATAAAACAGATAAACAAGGTGTATTAATTTATTCAGAAGAGGAAAGAAAACAAATCTGCATAATGATAGAAAAAGTTAATGATATTTGTAATAGAAATTTTTGGGATAGATTTAAAAAAGTTTTAGGAATAGGTTCTTAATGAAAAAAGTTTCTAACAAAATAAAATATCGTGTTTTAAAAATATCAGCAATTTTTATTAATGTTGTCGTTATTTTGCTGGTAACTACCATTGGTGTTTTATTACATTTTGATGAATTGTGGAGCAATATTGAAACTGAAGGAATTACCACATTTCAGCAATGGATTACACTCATTTCTTATAGACTAGGAATTTATTTAATTCCTGGATTTGTATTATCATTCTTTAAATTTGATAAAAGATATAAATATGCTTCTAGATTAAAAATATGGTTCAATTGGACTTTTTGCATTTACTTAGTTGCAAACATTCTAATAAAAGTTTTTGCAATTGATAAAGTGTTACATTTTGAAGTTTTCAACACTCTAGATTCTGTTGTTTTATTAACTGGATATGTTATTACATTCGTTACTAAGGAAAAAGTAGACTTTACTTCTACTGAAGCAATTACTAACCCAAAAAACACACAATAATTATTTGCACTAGAGATAACATCAAAAGTGCTTTTTCATATCATCCTTATCTAGCCTATTCATTAGTGCGAAATTATATAAAAACTAGTGGCAAACGATTTGATTTAGGTAGCAAACGATTTGAGCCTAGTGGTAAACTTTTTGTATTAAAATTGTATACCTTTGCCATTATGAAAGTATTAGTTTGATATAGTAAAATATGTCGAACTTTTTTTATGTGTTTCAAAATTAATCCCATTAGTTCTTCATCTAAATATTTTATAATCATCTTTTTTTCGCCAAAGATGATTATATATCTGGTACATTTTTTCTGACCAAACTGTTGATTTTATCTTGATACTTTCAATAATCACACAATAGATGTGACAAAGTTGACTTTTTAAACAAATTATGGAAAACTTATAGCAAGATAATTTATTATATAAATTTACGGAGTTGCTAACTCCAAATAACCTATAAGAAAGCAAAACATAGGTAAAAGGAGTTGACAAGGTAAGAAAAATGCAGAACATTCATTAACAAGATGTAAGTCTACCCTTTGGGTGAGTATAATAAAAATTTAATGCACTACTGCATAAAAAATAGCCTATGGATGGTACGATTTTGCTTTTATAAGGAGCAAAAGCACAACATTAAAGTAGTTTAAGAAAAACCTATCTTTCAAATCTTACAAACAAAAAAATCAAAAAGAGGTGAAACATAATGAAAAAATATTTAAAAAAAACAAGTATTGCTTTAATAATTGCTATGATGTTTATTCCCACTATTTTTGGTGGTGAGGCAATTACAATTCATACAAACGGCGATAATACAAAATATAAAATGGTCGTGAACGCTCAAGGCGACAAGACAGCAAGCAATCCTTATGTGGGCTCTGCGCCTGATAAAATCGAGAACGACTATACCATAGCCGAGATGGAAGAAGACCCAAATCAAGAATGGGACGTAAGCCTTGACCATCAACTTAGACTTGCTCTTGGTCCATACTATTCTAGCGATGGCAAATATTCCACACCGACTATTCC
>FR889340.1:0-1636 GCA_000432895.1 Firmicutes bacterium CAG:449
GAAATATTATCAAAACAAATTGGTCCAAATATTGATGGTGAATATAGTGATATTTATCATGTTTTAAATGGAAATATTGAAGTATTTGATCAAAAATTAGATGATATTGAATTAATTTGTAAAAGTTTTATTAATAAATTAAATCAATCAACAATTATTTCTTATGGCGCGGATTTATATAATCAATATTTTAAAAATAGTTTTAATAAAAATACTATTTTAAATTATATTTATTATACATCAATTTTTGTTTTATCTTTGCATGCTTATTTAGATAAAGAAGATGAACATAAAGAATATTGTGCTCTTGATTTTTATCTTCAAAAAGATAAAGCGTTAGATAAAATAAAAAATGTAACTTTTACAATTCATTTAAATGAAGATTTAGTAAGTAAAAATCTTTTGGATATATATATAAATGACATTAATAATTTAAAATCTTTTATTCAAGTTTTAAAACCTGATTTGTTAGATATTAAATTAGACCAATCATTTGATGGAACTTTTTATCATATGAAAAAAATATTTGTTTATGAATATGGTGAAATTGATGAATTATATGAATCAACTGGTATTAAAAGAATTATTAAATTATATTCTTTTTTGAAGAAAGCAACTCGTGGAGATATTGTTTTTATTGATGAACTAGATGCTAATATTTCGGGTGTTTTTTTGGATAGATTATTAGAATTTTTTAATGATAATGGAAATGGACAATTATGTTTTACAACGCATGATATTTTATCAATGAATACATTAAAGCAATATAAAAATGCGATTATTACAATTGGTGAAAGTGGAAAGGTTGTACCAATTGTTAAAGATGGTCATTATAGTCCTGTTAATCAGTTTTATGAGGGGATGATTGAAGATTCACCTTTTAATATCAATTCTTTCGATTTTTTAACTGCCTTTGGTGAATTGAAATAGGAGAAAATGTATGCAATTTATTTTTCTTGTTGAAAGTGATTCAAAAAGTAAATCAGATTATCAATACATTTATGCATCTATAAATTATTTTTACTCTTTCATAAAAGGAGAACATAAATTTTCTCCAATTTATATGAGTGGAAAAGGAAATTATAATAAATTTTATAATAAAGTTAATATTTTAATGAATAAATATAAAAAAACTGGTCAAAGTGTTGTTTTTATTTGTACAGATATCGATGATTCAACTAATCCTAGTTATGAATTAAATCAAGATATTCAATCATATTGCAAAGAAAAAGGATATCAATATATTTGGTTTAATAAAGATATTGAAGAAGTTTATTTAGGATATTCAGTTTCTAATAGTGATAAAACTGATGTTGCTAAAAAGTTTACTACTAGTCAAGGAATAAAAAATGTTGATTGTAGAATGTTATCTAAAAATAGTGTAACTTCTAAAAAAACAAGTAATATTTTGTATGTATTAGATAAGTTTCTTAATAGAAAAAAACTATAAATTAAAAAAGGTATGAGGTAAAAATGAAAAAGGGAATAATTGAAATAATACTTAGTTTGATAGTTTTTGTAGGTGATTTTATAATATTACCATTAACTTCAAAAAGTAATTTTTGGGATATAGCATTTTTTATTTTATTAATAATTGTTTTTCCTACTTTATTTTTTCTAGGGTTTATTAATATTG
>FR889340.1:1663-3305 GCA_000432895.1 Firmicutes bacterium CAG:449
TAATAATAACTATAGATATGGTAGATTATTAAAAAAATATCAAAAAAAATATGATTCTAATAAAAGTCTTATTATTAATGTAAGTGAATTAATATATTATTTAAACATTAAATATCTTGGTGGAGATATTTTAGTTTTTAAATATGAAGATGAATTTCATATTATTGAAAGACAAATTTTAATAGTTCCAAATAGTAAACAAAAGTTTTCTATGTATAAATTAGATAATATGATGTGTGGTAATGATTTTAATAAAGTTTTAACTAAATCATTGGCTGATGGTAAAGTATTAAATGAATTAAATGATATTGAAATTGCTTTTGTAAATAACAAGTTTCCTAAAGTTTTAAAAGAAAAACGCATTTATGATAATGTAAAAACTAATAATAGATGGGGTGTTTTATTAATTTGGTTTGGATTGATATTTATAAGTTTAGCTTTAATAAGCAATAATTATTATTTTTTTATAATAAGTGGAGTTTTAATTGTTATTGGAATTATTTTACTTGTTATTTCAATTAAAAAAATAAAAAATGAATCAAAAATTAAATAATAGATTTATTTATAAATTTTAAAAATAATAATTAATAAAGAAAATTATATATTTTCCTAGTAGTTTTAATTTATAATTTTCATGAATGGAGATTTAAAATGAAAAGGAATTTATTATTAGTTTTCACTTTAATGTTTACAACAAATATGGTTAAAGACACTAAATTAAGTAGTAATAGTTTTGTTCAACAAATTGAAAGAAATGCTGTACAAGAAGATATTATTACTATGCAAGATATTGCTTCTTTTTTAGAAACAAAAAAAGAGCATTATCCATTATCTGATGAGTTTATTGAAAGATATCAACAATCTGGTGGAGGATATCTTGATTATGCTAGACAACTTGGGCTTTTAGTCAATAAAGAACAACATGAACCAAATCAAAAATGGCATTTTTTTGATTCTTGGTTATATCGAAGTATTGATGATGGATCGTTAACTTGGTCAGATAATGCTCAAATAAGAGTTTATAAGAATTTATTGTGTCCAGAATTATTGCTTTGGATTTATGAAGCTTGTGAAGTTAGTCCTAGTAAAGTAAAAGAAGCAAAAGTTGTAGCGGAAAGTGGTAAAGCAAGTAAAACTAATGTTACAACAATTGCTAAAAATATGCGTAATATTGTTAGTTGGGATGATGTAAAGAAAGCTATTGTTGAATTTAAAAATAGTAATATTAAATCATATAAAGTTTCTTATAATAATAGTGAAGATTTTACAATTACTAATTTAAAAAATGAATATAAAGTTGGTAGTGAAGTTAGTTTTAATGTTAAGGTTAATAATAATTTAAAAGTAATTGATAAAGTTACTTATAATGATGAATTAATAACACCAAATAATGGTTCAAATTATAAATTTACTATGCCTGAAAAAGATGTAGTTATTAATGTAACTTTAAAAGATAAAGAAATAATTACTGCTTCTTCAGTTAAATATGATATTGTTTATGATTTAGGAAGTAGAAAAACTGCAAAAAGTATTACTTCAAATGAAGAATTATTAAATACTTTTAATACTTCTGATGATAGTATTATTAATTCTATTGGTGATTTTGAATATATTTATGGTGGTGGAAATGGTGGAAGAGGAG
>FR889341.1 GCA_000432895.1 Firmicutes bacterium CAG:449
AGCATATATAGATAAATCTCTTTCAACCATTGCTTCAAACATAAATCCAAAAGTTTTTAAATCATTCATCATTTTCTTTGGATTTAGTTTTAACATTGCACATGCCATAGCTGGATCAGAAAAATGTCTTTTTTCCATTTGTTTAACACGTAATGAAGATCTTATATTTGGAGAAAAAGGTTCCTGGTTATTAAATAAAAACATTCTATTGAAAGCATCTAAGTATTTAGATAATGTATTTTTACTAATAGATGAATTATCATTTTCAATTATATCATCTAAAATTTTTTGATTAGAAACAGTTGTTGATTCATTTCTAGCTAAAGATTTTAAAATCAATTTTGCTTTATGTTCATTATAATCTATATCTTTATCTAATTGTTTTAAATCAGTTTTAGCAACATTTTCCATATATCCAAGAGCTAACTCATCACAATCACTTTCATTTATATTAATATTTCCAGGCCATCCACCTCTAACAATTAAATAAGCTAATTTTTCAAGGCTTGTTTCTTCAAAAATTTTAGATTCAAACTTATTTTCACATAAATCTTTTAAAGAAATAATGCCACTTGAATCTCCAGATTCATATAATGACATAGTATTCATTCTAATGCTCTTTATTCTCCCTGTTCCACTATGTAAAACACCTTTATTTACTGGGGTTGATGAACCAGTTAAAATTATTTGTCCTTTATTGCCATTTTTATCTACAAAAGCTCTTGTTGCATCCCATAAGGCTGGTACTTCTTGCCATTCATCAATCAAGCGAGGCGTTTCTCCTTTTAAAACTGTATAGGGTTCTACTTCTGCAAGCATCCTATTTGAAAAATTACCACTAGGATCACCAACAAAAAATTCGCTTTTAGCATGATGAAATGATGTCCAAGTTTTTCCACACCATTTAGGGCCTTCAATACAAATAGCTCCAAATATTCTTAAATCTTTTTCCACCAATTTATCAACTATTCTTGACTTGTATATTGATTTATCAGTTATTTTATTCATAATCACATATCTCTTTTCTAAATTTCACATATATTTTATCAAACTGACCTATATTTGTAAATAAAATTAACCCACATTTTTTGCTTAAACTGACCCATATTTTGAGTTTAAACTGACCCATATTTTTAGCAAATAAAATGGTTATACAAAATTTCAAACAAAAAGTAAAACTGCTTATATAAGAGATATAGAAATAGTATGTTTTACTTTGGCATAAAATAAGAATTGTAATTGTTAATGAAATTATGAAGATTTAATAACATATTGTCTCTAAACAAAATCATTTAATATTTAATAAACTAATAAAATAATTTAATCCTACTAACAAAACATCATCATTAAAATCAAAATCACTTTGATGTAAAAAAGCGCTCTTAACTCCTAATAAACTATAATTAGTAGTGCTAATTAAATTATATAAAGAAAAATCATCTCCAATTGTTTTTTTATTTGTAAGTTCTACATGATACATTTTACCAATTCTTTTTAATAATTTTTCATCATTATAAACAGGTAAAAAATCATCATTAAAACGATAGTTAATTTTAACTGTACTATATTTTTTTAAAATATTAATAATTATTTCTTTTTGTTTTAAATAATCTTCATATTTATAATTTCTTAAAGTAATTAATAAAGTAGTTTCACCACAGACAATATTCCTAGCAACACCTCCTTGAATATAACCAATATTAAAAATTTTTTTATTAAAATGATGATATAAATCTTTCATTATTAAACTCAATATATAATTACAATCATAAAGATAATTCCTATTTCCTACATGTGTAAAAAATGATTTAATTTTAATATCAATTTCTACACACATTGGTAAAAATTCTTTGCTTTTTGAATAAATAATTCCTTCTTTTAAAGTTGGATATAAATGTAAAGCAAAGATATATTTAATTTTATGTGTTTTAAAAAATTCACTTTCGATAATACATCTTGAACCACCATTTTTTTCTTCTGATGGTTGAAATATTAATAGATAATTATTTTCTAAATAGTGACTATTAATATATTTTCCTAACATCATTAAAATAGCCATATGTCCATCATGTCCACAGGCATGTGAAATACCTTTATTTAGAGATTTATAATTAATATCATTAGTTTCTTCAATACTTAAAGCATCTTCTTCCGCTCGAAAAGCAATAATATCTTTTTTATGAAAATCGAAATATATTAATACACCTGTTTTAACTTTATAAATTTTACAATTCATTTTATCAAAAAAAGAAATAATATATTTTTGCGTGTTATATTCTTGAAATGATAATTCTGGATGTTGATGTAAATATCTTCTAATTATCTTAAGTTCATCTCTATCTTGCATTTTTCTAATAATCTTTTATCAACTTTTTTTACTACTTTACAAGGTACACCCATTACTAAAGAGTAAGGTGGAATATCTTTATTTACTAAACACATTGCACCAATAATAGAATGATGACCAATAGTTATTCCTTCTAAAACCACACTATTAGCGCCAATAAATACGTTATCTTCAATTACTACATTCTTTTTGTTATTGGGTTCCATGATACCTGCAATAACTGCTCCTGCCCCAATATGACAATTATTTCCGATTACTGCACTTGAACCAATAACTACATTCATATCAATCATTGTATTATTTCCAATCTTTGCTCCAACATTAATTGTCGAATTCATTAAAATAACACATTTATGACCTAAACTAACTTGATCACGAATAATTGCTCCTGGTTCAATACGATAATCATTTTCTTCATACTTCATTAAAGGAAAGCCTTGATTAACTGATTGTAAAAAGAATTCAAATGAAGATAAATTATTATTTTCCACAAACTTTTTTAATAATTTAAAATCATCTTTTATAAAAGAAAAATATTTACTACCAATTATTTTTAAATTATCAATATTTTCTATTTCTTTTTCATATGAAAAAATTAAAATGGCTATTGTTTTTTTATCCATTAATAATTTCTCCAAAATTGAAAAATCCTTTATTTTTATTTTTTAAAATCTTTAAAGCTTCATATGCTCCAGAAGCAAAAATACTTCTGCTTTTTGCATCATGAGTTAAAATAATACTTTCACCTTTATTAATAAATTCAATTGAATGCATTCCACAAATATTGCCTTCTCTAAAAGACATAATTTCTATACTATTTAAAAATAATTTATTTAAATATTTTTTTAAAGATAAGGCGGTTCCACTTGGAGTGTCTTTTTTATCTACATGATGATATTCTCTAATAATAATTTTATCAAAATGGCATGAAGATAAAGAATCAATACATTTTTTTAATTTTAAAATACCTAAAGAAAAATTACTATCTACACAAATAGGGATTTTTTTACTAACATCTTTAATTATTTGCAATTGTTTATCAGTCAAATTTGTTGTTCCAATAACTAAAGGAATATGATGTTTTAAACAATAACTAGCACTAGAAATAGATAATTCTGGATAAGAAAAATCTATTACTCCATCTAAATTATCATAATCTTTAAATTCTTCTTTACTAGAAAAATTATCAACAATTTCATTAGAATACAACTTTTTAAATTCAATAGACATCCTACCTTTACCGATCAATAAAATCTTCATTATTCAATCTCCTCATCTCTTCATCTATCATTTGCTTAAGTTCTTCACTAGGATAATACAATGGCAAATGGTAATTATTTGTCAAAAATAAGATTCTGCTCATTAAATATTTAATTGGAATAGGATTAGGTTCTAAAAAGAGTAGTTCTATCATTTTCGAAATTTTATCAAATAAGCATTGAGCTTCATCTAAATAATTACTTTCATATAATCTAACAATATCTTTAATAGTTTTAGGATAAGCATTAGAAATCACTGAAACTAATCCATCAGCATTTTTAATTATTTCCATTAAAGAAGCATCTTCACCAGAATATATTTGAAAATTTAAATCTTGAAAAGTTAATAAATGTTCAAAATATTTCTTACTATTCGAAGCATCTTTAATTCCTCGAATATTTTTTTGTTGTTTTAGTATTTTTAAAATTTCTGGAGAAAAACTTTGCCCAGTTCTTTTAGGAATATAATATAAATACACCAAAAAAGATGTACTTTCGGCAATTTTTAGAAAATGATTAATAACTCCTTGTTCATTCGTTTTTAAATATGTAGGTGACAAGACTAAAAAGCCTTGTATTTTTAATTTAGACAAATACTTTACTTCTTCAATGGCTAATAAAGTATCAATTTGCGATACACCAACGATTAAATTAATCAATAAACCATAATCATTATTTAGTTTTTTAATTATATGATATTTTTCTTTATTAGAAATAGTAGCCCCTTCACCTGTTGTTCCAAAAATAACAAAAGTATCAATTCCATTTTTTAATTGATAATCAATTAATGAACATAATCCTTTATAATTTACTTTTCCACTTTTAAAAAATGGAGTAATTAAAGCCGTAATAACTTCAAAACTCATATTTCACCTTGAAAAACAAAATTAGCTTTACCAAGCAAAGTACAAGTTGATAAATCAATCTCTAATTTATCATCAACATTAACTTTTTCATTAATTAAATTTAATTTATGATAAACTACACTACTTGCTAAACTACCACTTCCACAGTTTAAAGTAAACCCAACCCCTCTTTCAAAAGTTTTAACACTTATTTTATCTTGAGAAATTATCTTAACAAAATTTATATTGTAACTAGGCCAAATTTCAACTAAAGAAGATAATTTACTTTCTAAAGATTTATCACAAACTAAATGTTTATTACCTATATCAATTAAATAAATCTTTTTGTGTTTAAAAGTTTTTGTTTGAAAAGAATAATCTTTCTTATTAAAAATAACTTTAATTAAAAAAGGATTATCTTGATACACTTCTAAATAATAAAACGTATTACCAAAATTAATCTTTCTTCTTTTTTTTAATATATTATGCCTATAAAGATATAAACCTAAACATCTTAAACCATTCACACATAAATTTGCTTCACTTCCATCTTGATTAAAAAAGAAAATTCTATTTTGGTATTTATTAAAAAAAATTAAACCATCCGCGCCAACACTTTCTTTTCTAGAACATAGTTTTTTAGCTAACAAAGATTTATGAGTATAATTTTCATCAAGCACGATAAAATCATTACCATTAGCTTGATATTTTTCAAATTTCATAAAATCACCTATTAAAACATATTCTTTAATGGTGAAATAAATGTAAAAAAAAACATAATTAATAAAAATTATGCTTTTAAAATTTTACGGCTCTCTTAAATAAAGTGGGGTT
>FR889342.1 GCA_000432895.1 Firmicutes bacterium CAG:449
CCAAATGATAATTTTAATTTTTTCACTTCATGAGCAGTATTGTTATCAACATCCATTTTAAACACTTGCACACGATTAAATTCACTACTAACAAAATCACAAAGATGAGCAAAATAATTTTTTTCAGCATCGAGTATTTGCAAATACTTAGAATGTTCTTCTTTTCTTTTTTCATTATCAATTTCTTTTTTTCTTAAAGCTAATTCTGCTTCTTCAAAATCAGAATAAGAAACAGCCGCTTCAACTTTTTCACCAAAGAAAGAACCATCTTCATAAACTTGATCTTTTTTTAAAGATGAAGGTGCCTTTCTATAGTCTTTTTTTGCCGCTTTCATTGCTTCAAGTTTGATAGCATTAGCGTTAGAATTATATGTTCCCATTTTAGTAAAATTCATAATATAATCTTTTTCATTTTTTAAATATAAGTGGATATTAAGTTGATACTCATTATTTTTTAATGTTTCTAATTTATATTTGATGGTCCATTTATATGTTTTAATATCACCAGCATAACCATATAAAGAATTAAATGAAGCATTATTAATTACTCCACCTAAATTTAAATCAACAAAATCTGGAAACTCTGATTTAAAATATTTCATCTCATATAATTGATCAACATCTTC
>FR889343.1 GCA_000432895.1 Firmicutes bacterium CAG:449
TATAGATCAAAATGGAGAAAAGAAAACTCCTGTTATGATTCATAGAGCATGCTTTGGTTCTATTGAAAGATTTATTGGTATCATTATTGAAAACTTTGCTGGTGCATTCCCACTTTGGCTTGCTCCTGTTCAACTTGAAATTTTACCTGTTAATAAAGTTCATAATGAACATGCTAAAAAATTAGAAGAACAATTGGAAGAATTAGGTATTCGTTGTGAAGTTGATACAAGAGAAGAAAAACTTGGTTATCGTTTAAGAGAAGCCCAAATGAATAAAATTCCTTATTCATTAGTCATTGGTGATAAAGAATGTGAAGAAAATACTATCACATATCGTAAATATGCAACAAAAGAACAAATAACCATTTCTTATGATGAATTTGTTAAAAAGATTCTTCATGAAATTAAAACAAAAGAATTATTAGTAAAATAATTATAAAAGAATTACAAGTTTTTAGTATACAAACACCCTATGGTTTAACTTATCCATAGGGTGTTTTTTTAGTTAAAGATCAATTTTTATATTTACCTTTGAAAGAAAATCACTAGAAACAACATGAGAAGTAATAACTATACATTTATCTTTTTGAAGAAGAATAACATTTTCCATAATAAAACGGTTTTCTTCATCTAAAGATGCAAATGGTTCATCCATTAAAATATATTTCGCATTAGAATATAACATTCTAGCAAAATTAATTCTTCTTGCTTCACCTAAACTATAATTAATCTTTTCTGTATTAAGAATCATCTCATAATTGTTAAATGTTTGATCAAGTTTTAAAAGTTTAATAATTGAAGTAAATTTTTCTTCATCAAATTCTTCATTTAAAATAATATTATCTTTAATAGTAGCATCTAAAATTATTGGTACTTGTGACATATATTTTACATTTTTATAATATGATTCATCAGAAATGACTTTTAAATCATCTTCATTATTGATAATTATATTTCCAGAATAATCAATGTTAATTTTCCCAATTATATTTAAAAGTGTTGTTTTTCCACTTCCAGAAGCCCCAGAAATAACAACTAAAGTTTGACTTTTTAAAGAAAAAGATATATTTGAAAAGATTGTTTTATTTAAATAAGAAAAAGAAACATTATTTATAGAAATAGATTTAACCTCTTCTATATTTTTTCTAGAATTATCTTTACTTAATAAATTAGATAACTTTGTTCTAGTATCTTTTGTACTATTAATTGATTTAATAACATTAGCAATCACAAAAAATGGCGAAATAATCGTACTTGACACTTGTATAATTGCCACAATATCACCACCATTTATTCTTTGTTGTATTGATAAAAAAATAGCAATTAAATAAATTACTAAAAATAAAACTAAAGAAAGTAACCCATTTATTTTAGCTAATATATTATCATACAAAACAGCATCTCTTCTTTGATTATTATAATTATCAAAAGAAGAAGAAAATTTATTAACTAATTGTTTGCGATATGAAAACATATTTGATAATAAAAAACAAGAAGAAATATTATTGATTACTTTAATTAAAGAAGTATTATATGAAAAAAGCTTTTTATAATTTTGCTCAGTATTTTTCTTTGAAACAATTAACAAAATAATTATAAAAATAATCGTTAAAATGAGTGGTATTAAAAAGAAAACACTTAAATAAGATAAATAAACAAGTCCTAAGATTAAAGAAATTCCGACTCCAAAAAGTTCAACAACTAAACTAAAATAATTATCCACTAGATTATTTATTTCACCAGTAATAAAATTAGTTAAGGTGGATTGACTTTCTTCTTTATAAAAAGAAGATGTTGGTAAAGCTAATTGTTTTTCTAAAAAATCAATTGATATTTCTTTTCTAATTTTTGCCATTAATTTTGCTAAAAGATAAGATGATAAAAATGATATTATATAATAAATTAGAGCAAATAGAAATCCATAAATTATTAATTGCCAATATTCATAATTATTTATACCTAACGCCCGATTCATAAAAACTAGAAAAACTCTACTTTGATATATATCGCCAATAGATACCAACAAAAAACTTAGAATAGTTAAAAATAGTAATAATCCATAATTTGAATGTTTACTTTTAAAAAAATATTGATTAATTGATACTTTTTCTTCCATTTTATTCGCCTCCTTATATTAAAATTTAATATTTTTTAATTTATATTTTACTTTTTTTAATATAAATGTCAATAAATATTTATTTAGAGGTTATTATATAAAACATTATTTAAAAATAAAAAAATGACATGTTTTAACATATCATTTTATTTGGCTCTATAAATTTTTTTAGGGTCTTTTATTTATATTCTTCAGGTCTAACTTTTCCAACATAGAAAAAGGCGACCAATTCTGGACCAGTATGCGCACCAATAATCATGCCCATATCAGTAATTAAACAATCTTTAAAATGTGCTTTATCTTTAATTATTTGACCAAGTTCATTTGCCTTAGTTGGATTTTCTGCATTACAGATATATAAAGTTTGGTTTTCAGCATCTTCAACTGTTTCACAAATTTTATTAATAATAAATTCATTAGCAGCTTTACTACCTCTTATTTTTTTTACAATTCTTAAATTACCAATTGGATTACAATCAAGAACCACATTCATTTTTAAGGCATTACCAATAAAAGCGGCTACTTTGGATAAACGTCCTCCTCGAGCAAAATAAGTTAAAGTATCAGTTACGTAAAAAGTATTTACACGTTTAACAAATTCTAATAAATATTCTTCAACTTCACTAGCTTCTTTACCCGCTTGTTGAAGTTTATAAGCTTCATCAACTACTAAACCAACACCAAGAGAAGCAATTCTTGAATCAACATTAATAATTAATGAATCAGGATATTCATTTTTTAAAAGTTTTGCAGCTTCTCGCGCATTATTAATACTATTAGATAATCCTTCAGTTAAAGATATATGAATAATTGGTAAATTATCTTTAAGTTTTCTTTTGAAGAATTCATAGTATTCTTGCATATTAATTTGACTAGTTCTAAAAACTTTACCATTTCTCATTTCTTCATAGAATTTATGATAATCATCTTTATCTAGTGAACTACGATATTCTTTTCCTTCGCAAGTATAAGGAAAATATATTACGTCTATTCCTTTTTTTGTTAATTCATCTAAAATATGATCACACGATGAATCAGTAGTTATATTAAATTTTTTCATTGACTTCCTCCAACTGATAGTATTATAAAATATTATTTACAAAAAATTACTCTATTAAGTATATTAAAACTCTACATTTTATTAATAATTATGTAGAGTTTTATTTTTTTATCTACGCAAAGTAGAATTTATACTTGTTTAATAGAAAGTCCTATTCTTTTCTTAACTTGATCAACTGAAATCACTTTAACAGTTACTATTTGATTGATTTTAACAACATCTAAAGGATGTTTAATAAATTTATTTGATAATTCAGAAATATGTACTAAACCATCAACATGCACTCCAATATCAACAAAACAACCAAAATCCATGATATTTCTCACAGTGCCTTTTAAAATCATTCCTTCTTTTAAATCAGAAATATCAATTACATCACTATTTAAAACACTTTCTTCAACTTTTTCACGAATATCACGACCTGGCTTTTTTAATTCTTCAATAATATCTAATAGTGTTGGTTCACCAATATTTAATTTTTGAGCATACATAGAAACATTACTAATTGAATCTAATTTCTTTTTGCATTCATCAGTATTTAGTTTATTAATATCAATATCTAACAATTTTAATAATTCGATTGTAGTTTGATATGATTCAGGGTGAACTGAAGTATTATCAAGAGGATAACCATCTTGAATTCTTAAAAAACCCGCACATTGTTCAAAAGCTTTTGGACCTAATTTATTAACCTTTAATAAATCTTTTCGAGAATTAAAACGTCCATTTTCTTCTCGATAAGAAACAATATTATTTGCTAAAGTTGGTGTAATACCTGAAACATATTCAAGAAGTGAAGGAGAAGCTAAATTTAAATCCACTCCAACTGTATTAACGCAATCTTCCACCACACCAGATAAAACTTCTTTTAATCTTTTTTGATTCATATCATGTTGATATTGTCCTACACCAATTGATTCAGGAGTAATTTTGACCAGTTCAGCAAGTGGATCTTGTAATCTTCGAGCAATAGAAACCGCTGATCTTAAATTAACATCAAAATCTGGGAATTCTTTTTTGGCAAGAGGTGAAGCTGAATAAATAGAAGCACCAGATTCAGAAACAATTGCATATTGACATTTTAAATCATTAATCGATAATAAATCTTTTAAAAATCTTTCTGATTCTCTAGAAGCCGTTCCATTACCAAGGGCAATTAAATCTACATGATATTTTGTAATTAATTTTTCTAAAATGAATTTTGATTTTTCAATTTCTTTACGTGGTTCAGTTGGATAAATAACTGTAGTAGATAACACTTTCCCAGTTTGATCAACAATAGCAATCTTACAACCATGCGCATATCCAGGATCAAAGCCTAAAACCACTTTATTTTTCATTGGTGAAGCAAGTAAAACTTGATGAAGATTTTCTTTAAAAACATTCATTGAAGTTTCTTCTGCTTTTTCAGTTAAATCATTTCTTATTTCATTTTCAATTGATGGAGCAATTAAACGAGAATAACTATCATCAATTGCATCTTTTAAAACACTTTCAAATGGAGAATTTTTCTTAATAATTTGTTTATATAAATAAGATAAGTTTTCTTCATCAGGAGTTTCTAATTTAACTTTTAAATATTTTTGTTTTTCGCCTCTATTCATAGCAAGAATTCTATGTGAAGCAACTTTTGAAAGTGATTCTTGATATGAAGCATACATATCATATACACCTTTTTCTTCTTTTTTTAATTCTTTAGAAGTAATTAAACCATTTCTATAATCTTTTTTACGAATTTCACTACGATATTTTGCTTCATCAGAAACAATTTCTGCGATAATATCTTTAGCTCCATTATAAGCATCTTCAACACTTAAAACACCTTTTTCTTCATTAATAAACTCTTTAGCGTATTCATCTAAATCTTGAGTATATTCTTGTTTTAAAATATAATTAGCTAAATTTTCTAAACCTTTTTCTTTAGCAATAACCGCTCTAGTTTTCTTTTTAGGTTTATATGGACGATAGGCATCTTCAAGTTCAGTTAAAGTAGCACAATTTTCAATTTGTTTTTTTAATTCAGGAGTTAATTTTCCTAATTCATCAATTGTGTTAATAACAGTATTCATTCTTTCTTGCAAAGAAAGAAGATAATTACGTCGATCAAATAATTTTCTTAATATTTCATCATCAAGAGAACCAGTAACTTCTTTACGGTATCGAGCAATAAATGGAATTGTATTACCTTCATCTAATAAAGTTGTTACATTATTAATTTGTTCATTTTTTAAATTAAATTCTTCTGCTAAAATTTGATTGATTTCCATTAATAAAACTCCTATTTACAAAATTTTTCTACATAACTATTCATGCAATTTCTAATAATGTTTTTAGCTTCATCAACATCATCAACTTCTGTAACAGTAGTAATTTTATTTTCAAGAGTTTTATATACTTCAAAAAAATGTTTAAATTCATCAAGAATATGAGAAGGTAAATCAAAAATTGATTTTACATTACTATAAAATGGATCAGATAAACAAACAGCAATAATTTTTTCATCATTTGATCCTTGATCATTCATCTTAATTACTCCAATTGGTCGACAATCCACTAAAGTCATTGGAATGATTGGTTCACTTGCCACAACTAAAACATCAAGAGGATCATTATCATCACCATAAGTTCTAGGAATAAATCCATAATTAGCTGGATAATGCGTGGCTGTATAGAGAATTCTATCTAAACGTAATAAACCAGTTTCTTTATCTAATTCATATTTATTTTTACAACCAGATTGAATTTCAATATAAGCAACAAACTTATCTTCAGAAATTCTTTTTGGATTAATATCATGCCATATATTCATTTTAAAACTCCTTCAACTAATTTATAATTTAAAACAAGTTTATTAACTAAATATGAAGTTAATAAACTTAACCAAGAAAAAAGATATATTTCTTTATGCATTAAAAATAAACATAAAAAAATAGAAAGAAGTAAAATACTCCATCTTAAAAAAGAATTTAAAAATGATAAAGTAACTTGATATGGACTATCCTTAAATTTAATATTTATAAAGTCACTTAAATAAGATAAGAATCTATCTAAAATAATTATGATTGTACCAAATAATATTCCAAGAGGAATTTCTTTTTTGTTAAAAAAGAAAAAGATTGAACAAAGAATAAATAATACAAGGGAAGTTATACCAATTTTAACCAAATCATTTTTTACTTTGGTTAAATTAATCATTTATTACCTCAATTAACATTCCTTTAGCAACATCGAAAGCTTCTTTTTCAAGTGTTTCATCATTATCTGCACATCCTTTTGCGTCAATAACAATATGAGCAAATGGTAAAGCAGCTTTTGCCATTACTGCATTTGATAAAACACATAAATGAGTAACAAGTCCAACTAAAGTAATTTCATCATAATCACAACCTCTTAAATAGAAACATAATTGAGATGATGGGAATGCTCTTTTTTCAAAGACAAGAAATCCTCCAGCAAGACGATTAATTTTTCCATAAAGTTTATGACCTTCAGTTCCTCTAACACAATGCACAACAGGAATATATTTTCCTTCTTCTGTATTTAAATAATTTTCTTGATGAGTATCCATTGTAAAGATAACATCATCTCCTTTTTTCTTATATTGCTCAATAAGTGAAGCAATATATGGTTCAAGAGTTTTAGCTTTTTCAAAGCCTAAAGCTCCTGCTACAAAATCATTTTGATAATCTACAACTATTAATAATCTTTTCATACCTATTCCCTTTCGTATGTAAATATAATAGCATTAAAAATAAAACTTGAAAAGATGGTAAATTTCATATTTACACTTGTTTTATATAATTTAA
>FR889344.1 GCA_000432895.1 Firmicutes bacterium CAG:449
TTATTACAATAATGTACGAAGTCAGTTATTCTTTTTCCTGCTTCAAAGCCTAAGGAGGAAAAACTTATGACATTAAAAGAATGCTTGATTTCGTATGTTCAAGCAAAAAAGGCTTACCTTAAAGAGTCAACATACGTAAGATATTCAAATCTTATTCAAAATCATTTATATGAAGATAAAGGAAAAATTTTCATATCTAATTTAACAAATAAAATTATTCAAGAATATTGCGATTCTTTATTACAAAATAAAGTATCCACAACAGTTATTCATGAAATGGTTTTACTTATTAAGCTTTCATTAAAACGCGATGCAAAAATAAATAGCTACCATCCCTTATTTATTGATTTAGATTTACCTGCCACTAGTAAGAAAAAGAAAGTGACAATTCTAAGTAGAACTGATCAAAAATCCATTATGAATTATATTCTTAGTAACGATAATCAAAAGTATTGTGGGATTATCCTTTCGTTAATGACTGGTTTACGTATTGGTGAGTTATGTGCTCTTAAATGGTCTGATATCGACCTAAAAAAGCGAATTATCGTTGTTAATAAAACTCTACAAAGAATATGTGAAAAAGGAAAAAAATCCAAAATAACAATAACTACACCTAAAACAAGCAATAGTCTTAGAGAAATACCTATGTCAAATACGCTATATGATTTTCTAATAAAATTAAAACCAGCAAAGCGAGATATTTATTTTTTAACTTCTACTTCTGTTCCTACTGAACCAAGAAATTACAGAAAAATTTATTTAACCCTTTTAAAAAAATTAAAAATAAATAAAACCTCTTTTCATGCATTAAGGCATACTTTTGCTACAAGGCTTATTGAAAACAAAGTCGATATTAAAACTGTATCTGAATTATTAGGACATGCATCAGTAAATATAACCATTTCCATATATGTACATAGTGAATTTAATACTAAGAGAAAGGCTGTTAAAACCTTAGATAACTTAATCCTCAAATAAAAACAATAAGGTACCTAAATTAAGGTTTCCAGAATTTGAAAACAGTCCTTTTAAAGTTACAAATTTATCAAAAGAATCATTAATAAATCCAAAAAGCATAGTTCCAAATTCATTTAATTATATTGATTTAGAATCTGTTAAAAGTAATAAAATTGTAAAATATGAATTAACAAATAAAATCAAAGCACCAACAAGAGCTCAAAGAGTTATTTCAAATGGTGATATTTTATTTTCTTGTGTAAGGCCATACCAACATAATAATGCTATTTTATCTTGTAATGGTGCATTCGTAGCCTCCACTGGATTTGCCCAAATCAGATATAAAATACCATATTTTTTATTAGCATACTTTTCAAATCCAAGATTTTC
>FR889345.1 GCA_000432895.1 Firmicutes bacterium CAG:449
ACTAATTCTATTAGATGCTCTGTTATGAAGTCTTTACCAAAAAATTCTATTGAAAGAAAATTTATGTCTTCCCATTGGAAATTATTTTTATGTAAATCCTCTTTAATTCCTTCTTCTAAAGTTTTTACTTCTCATAAATTGAAACTTTCTTGTCCTATTTATGATTTATTATTTGATTGTATTAAACTTAATTCTTCTCTTAATTATGCTTATTCAAATTTACAAGAAGTCTATAATTTACCTAAAAACCAATACTTTAAATCTGCAATGAATTCTATTCAATTCATTATTAATAATTTACGTTTATCTAATAATACTTTATTATTACAAGTTGCTGATACTTATCAAAAATGGCAGATTGGTATTGCTCACACTTTATCCATGCATAAAGGTTATACTAATATTTCTAATGGTCCTGCTGAAGGTGCTAATAATCTTATTAGCAATATTCTTCATGCTGCTTTTGGTTATCACAATTTTTTCCGCTTTAGAAAAAGAGCTTTACTTCTTCTGAGAAATGATTAATTCCATGTTAAAAGGATACGTTTTCACGTACCCCTTTTGTCTTTCTTTGACCCCATAACTTTTAAGAGTTTTTTGGTATTTCTTTTTTCTTAAAACCCCACAAAACCCCACTTTATTTAAGAGAGCC
>FR889346.1 GCA_000432895.1 Firmicutes bacterium CAG:449
AAAAAAAACATTTACACATTTTTCTCTTGTTCTTAAAATAATAAATAATTTTGGGGTGATTTAATTGAAAGATACCATAAAAGAAGATAATTACGAATGTAATTTCAATTGTGAAAAAGATCTTTATAAATATTTTATCCATATTTTAGATGGCTATGATTTAATTGATTTTTTAGAAAAATTAAGTTGCCTTAGAATATTTATTAAAACAAGCTTTCTTATTTGCAAAGATGATGATAGAAATTATTTAAACCAATTATTTGACAAAGGTTTTTGTTTCTTTTTCCCATTTTTACTATGCTTTAAAATTAATCAAGGTAATAAAAAAATAGATTATGAAACGATTCATGATATTTGTAAAAAAATAACTGATTTTTTATTAATTGAAAAGTTAAATTGTGATGAAATTGATGAAGAAAATGTTGAAAAAATTGATTATATTCAAAATAATTTGACAGATTTATTTGGTAATTCTAAGAGAGTTCCAGTAGGGTATGTGTTGCAATATGAAAACGATTTAATAAAAAGTAAATATAATGTCACTACAGACCAATTACTTGAAGAATTAATTGATATATTTCAAAATAAAACATATATTCCAATTAATGTCAAAAAGGGTATAACAATAAGTGAGTTTATAAACAAATTTGATTTTTATATTAATGTTCAAAATTTTGCAATAAAAAAAGATTTTGCATCATATAACTTATGTAATGATTTGGCAGTTGAGTTTGGTGAATTAGATTCTAATCAATTTAAAATATCAAATCCATTATCAGTGATAAATATATCTAGAAAATTATTTATTAAAAAAAATGGTGTCTTGTACAATATATGTGATGATTTAATTTGTGGGAGATTAAATAGATCTATTGAATCACTTTTTTTTACACAACAAGAAAAAGTAACATGGCAAAAAAATTACAAGGTAGGTACAGAAGAAATTATTAAAGATCTATTTGAACATTATTTGTGTGGCGGAACTTATTATGAGAATAGTTATTATAAAGATAAAAATGGAAATTTGTGTGAAAATGATGGATTATTTATTTATCATAATTTTGTTTTTTTTATTGAAATTAAAGGGACAAAATTCAACCCTGATCCAGTAAGAGAAAATACTACTAATGTAAAATTTTCATATAATGATGTTGTAAATCGAGTAAAAAATCAAACTTTAAGAATAATGGAACAAATTGATTTTGTTAATGATTTTCTTATTTTAGATTCTCACGGAAGTAAAATTTTAGGTAAAATTGAAAATATCAAGCAAAAGAAAATAATAGGTTTATGCATTTATTTTGAAGATATTGGAACTTTTCTTGCAGATTTATCAAAAGAAAAAGAGAAAATAATACATATTTCTTTTTATGATTTGGTAATTGTTTTTAACTATATAGAAAACCCTTTTTTGATAATTAAATACTTGCTAGAAAGAAGTGAACCAATAAAAGATAAAAGATTCTACCTTAATGATGAAATGCAGTTTTTAAGTTTATTTAGGACATGCATTCATTTAAATTCTTATATAAATAACCAGGAACTACCTAAAGATTCTAATATAGGAGACATCTTTTTCCCTAATGATGAATTTGGAATGGAAATAGAATTATACTTTATTGGTGCGATATCTAAACCTAAAATAGAAATTAATGATTTAATATTGAGAATTATAACCACTTTAGATTATGCAAAAATTGATGATAATCTTTTTGCTGGATTATTTCATTTGCTATGTGAATCAATAGAAAACTGGTCTAAGTTAGAAAATAAATATAAAGAAAAAAATAATAATAAAGTTAGATTACCATTAACATTTGCCTTTATTAATAATAAAAATGAAGGTTATGCAATAATGATTATTTCACAAGGACATAATCCATATCAAAAGAAACAAAGTTTAGCTTATATAAAAAGATATTTTGAATATAGAAAAAATGTTGATAAAGTATATTTAGTTTCTATTGGGAAAAAATATAGTGAGTACAAATTTTTTAACAGAGCAGATGAATCAGTGAGAACTATAAATGATAAAGAACTATTATCGGATATTGATTTTGATATTATTCAACATGATCATTTTGATTGATTTTATTTTTGCTTATATTAAGCACCATCTCATTGCGAATGGTGTTTTTCTTTACATTGCTATATGAAAGAGCCTCTTTGAATGATATAATTAAATAGAAAAAAGAAACAAGTTAGGCCTACTATATCAAAATAGTTCTCTTTAACTTAGGGAAGGGGGCTTTTTTGTGCCTAAATACAGATCATTCACAGAATACTTGCAAGATAATTATTACTATCAAATTAAGGAATCACTTTTAGAATTTGTAAAAGAAAATGGATTAAGAAATGAAGATAGTCAATTAATTAAATATGATGATTTTGATATTGTTTCTTTAAAGATTTATAGAGTTAATTTTACCAAGTCAGAATGCAGTAATGTTGAATTTGATTTTTATCTTAAAGCAATATTTTTAGTTAATAATGGCTTTGATAGAACTGTAGATTCGTTTGTTGGAACTATGGCTGGATCATTTAGTAAAGGTTTTAAAGAAAAAGATAATGTTGATGTAACTGATGATAATCAATGTGAAGGTGTATTTACAAATGCTCTTGTACCTGTAATGCGTAAAGATGATTATGATAGATTTGCAACCAATTTCTTAAAACAATTTTATCCAGAAGCACTTGAAACTCCAATGAAATTTGATATTGCAAAAGTGGCTAAAAGTAATGGACTTTGTTATTATTCAGCACCACTTGAAGATGATATTTTAGGTGTTACGTATTTTGCTGATGATAAAGCAGAAGTATATGATAAAGAAACTGGTGAAATAAAACTAATTGATGTTCATCCAGGGACTGTGCTTATTAGTTTAGACAAAATAGAAGAACGAGGAATGGCAGTAACAAGAAATACTTTTGTACACGAAGCTGTTCACTGGTTCTTCCATAGAAATTATTTTGAACTCCAACAATTATTAGACAGTGAAAGAACAAGAACTGTATGTTATCGTGGTGCTTCTTACTATACAAATAGTGAGATTGAATGGATGGAAAAACAAGCAAGAGCATTAACTCCTAGAATACTTATGCCTAAAAAGCCATTCTTACAAAAATATAGAGAAGTAAAAGAAGAAGTAGAAAATTGCGAAGAATATAATGACAAAATAAAAGTTATATCTGAAATAATTATTCGCTTGGCTAAGTTCTTTGGCGTTTCAAAAGAATCAGTAAAATATAGATTAATTGATTTAGGAATTAGAACATCATCAGGTGTCTTTAATTATATTGATGGTGAATATTTAAAACCATTTACTTTTAAATATAATTTTTTAAAGGATCATCAAACATTTATCTTAAGTTATCAGTCTTATTCTAGATTGATGGAAAACAACCCAAGCATTAGACAAGCAGTGTTAGAGCAAAAGTTGATTTATGTAAATGGTATGTTAGTAGCAAATAATCCGAAGTATGTAAAAATAACAGGGAAAAGATGTTCATTAACAGATTATGCATTAAACAATGCCCATGAATGTGCTTTAGTATTTAACATTTATCATGATTTCGATGATACATTAAAAAGTAAAGATAAATGTTTCTTCTTGTTTTCTTCAACACACCATACAAATTTAAATGCAAGTGTATCTGAAGATCAATTATATGCGGTTTTAAATAATGTTGATGAAAACAATCTTCACTTTCTTAATCATAGAAATAAAATACCATCTGATTTTGTTGGTACTCTTAAATATCATATGGATAAATGTCACTTTAATAAACAGGATTTGTCATATGAATCTGATATTAATGAAAAATATATTTCACAAATTACAAATGGAAAAAGAAATCCAACAAAAATGGAAGTTATAAAAATGTCATTAGCTATGAAATTATCATATCCTTATTTAACAGATATGCTTAGTAAAGCTGATGTGGGACAATTAAGTTCTTCTGGTTCTGATAATGCTGCATTACTTACTTGTTTATTGGTTAATGGAAGACGTGGATTGGAAGAAGCTTATAAAATGTTAAAGTCAATTGGCAGAGAATGCTTACTTGATCTATCAAAAAAGTATATTGAAGAAAGAAATTTATAAAAAAACGGAATTTGAATTCCAATAAAATACATATAAAACATATTAATTTGGCTTACTCAGAAATGGGTAGGTCTTTTTTTATGCTCAAAATTGTGAAAAATCATAACAAAATATCAATTTTTTAATGGAATTTAAATTCCTAAACAAATTCAAATCGTTCAATTATTATGTAGCTAAATTTAGAGAGTGATCGCTCTAATTTAGAATTATCTAGACTACTTGGAATTGCTAACCATATAGTAATCGCAACTGGATAATTCGAACAAATAAATCATCGCAGAACTTACTATTGCGAAGATAAGTACTGCAAACGAAATGGAAATCTAATGAAGACATCCATTATCTTTTGCTGTGCTTTCTTTTAGCAACTTTAGGTACTTGTTCCTTTTCGTCGAATGGATGTCGGAAGGGAACATACATGAAAATTATCTATCGTTTTTATGATGGAAAAATATCTGAAGTTGAAGTCGATGAAATGTTAGGATTGACCATTTCGGCAATGGAAAGAGAAACAGAAAACTACGAAAGAAAATGTAGATACTGGAACATAATGCGAATTGATTATGATGGTGCAGCAGTAGCTGATTATGACACACCAGCTTTGTATGTTGAAAGAAAAGAAGAACTAAAGAAAATAGATGAATTCTTTAAATTGCTTACACCGATACAAAGAAGAAGACTCCTTATTCGTTACGATGATCCAAGTATTAGCTTGCGTGAAATAGCAAGAATGGAAGGAGTCGACATAAAGACAATTCGTGAATGTTTTGAAGCAATACAAAAGAAATATCTTAATTTTTTCAAGAAGTAACACCCCCTCAAATTAACAGCAAATTCTCCTAAAGGTGAAAAGGCAAGAAACGGCCATTTCAAAGGAGGATTAATAAATGAAAAATCTTAAAATTAACGTTTCAAAAAATCCTATGAATGATGCAATTGTTAATTACAAATCTGTAGGTGTCAAAAAGAAATTATTTTCAAAACTATTTGGTGAAAAAGCTAAAGTAGCGATTATAGTTCCTGGAAATTATGTAAAAAGTATTGAGATTAGTAATGCAAAAAGCGAGGAATTTGAAAATGGGACCAGAGAAGCACAGTAAGAAATATGCTCCTAGTAAAAGTTCTATTTGGCTTAATTGTCCGCTTTCAACATTACTAAACGATGGAAGCAGTAATGAACCAAATGAAGCTAGTATATTTGGAACGCAATGCCATGAATTAGGAGCAGCACTTATTTCAAAATCTTTAAATATTATTGACTATGAAAAAGAAAGTGAATCCATTGAAGAGATCATAAAAAGACTAGATAAATACACACCAGAAATGCAAAGTCTTGCTGATTCTTACGCTAATTATGTAATTAATGTAGTCGATTTTGAAAAGCGAAGATCTAATAGTGATCCTCTAGTAGTAGTTGAGCAATTTATAGATATGCCATTTGATGAAGATGCAGGTGGAACACTCGACTTTGGAATGATTAGTTCTTATAACGGAGGAACATTAACAATTATCGATTTAAAAACTGGAAGATTACCTGTGCTCGCTTTTAATAAAGACACTGGTCGCTTTAATACTCAATTAGGTCTTTATGCTCTCTATTTTTACAAAGAATATAAAGACATTTATCCAGTTAAAAATGTTCGATTGGTTATTTATCAACCAGTAATAAACAATACCAATGATTATGAAATGTCTATTAATGATTTGTTAGATTTTGAAACTAGTGTGGTTTTACCAGCAGTTGAAAGATCTAAATCAGATAATCCAGAAGCTATCAGTGGTGCTTATTGTAAGTATTGTTCAGCAAAAGCAATATGTGGTCAAAGAAATGATGATAATTCCAATGTTATAGCAGATATCAGTAAAAAGGTAGAAATGCTAACTGATGATGAAATTGAAGAATTACTACCTAAACTTGATGAACTTATTCAATATGCCAATGATGTTAAAGAGTTTGCATTAAAACGAGCTATGAAAGGTCATAAATGGAAAGGCTTCAAATTAGTTCATGCAAAAGTGCAACGAAAAATTGGTGATGAAGAAGCAGTTATAAAAGTATTAAAAGACAATGGCTTTGATCCATATGCAAATCAAAAAATAGCGACAATAACAGAATTAACTAAAAGATTAGGAAAAGAAAAATTTAAGGAATTAGTTAATCCTTATATCACTATTCAAGAAGGTTCAATTTTGTTAGTACCTGAAGCAGACATTAGAGAAGAAACAAAGATCATAAATGAAGGAGATAAATAATAATGAAATTAAATATAGAATCAGGAATAAAAAAACGTGCAATTAAATGCGTAATTATGGGTTGTGAAGGAATTGGTAAGTCTACATTGGCTGCCAAATTTCCTGAACCTTTATTCATAGACACCGAAAATGGTACAAGTAGTTTAAATGTTAGAAGAATCATCTGCAATAAATCTTGGACTGATTTAATTGAAATAGTTAATGAAGTTATCAAAGAACCATCAATTTGTAAAACTCTTGTTGTTGATACTGCTGACTGGGCTGAACAATTAGCTGAAGAATATGTTTGTAGCAAAAATAGAGTAGCATCAATTGAAGCAATAGCATATGGCAAAGGATACACATATGTTGCCGATGAATTTACCATACTTCTTAAATTATTAGATAAGTGTATTGATTTAGGATTAAACACAGTATTCACTGCACATGCAAAACCTAGAAAGTATGAACTACCAGAAGAACAAGGTCAATTTGATAGATGGGAAATGAAACTATCAAGACAAGTAGCTCCTTTATTAAAAGAATGGTGTGACATGCTATTGTTCTGTAACTATAAGACCTATGTGGTTACAACTGAAAATAATAAAAAGAAAGCTCAAGGGGGAAAGCGAGTAATGTATACAACTCATCAACCAACGTTCGATGCAAAAAACCGCTTTGGTTTGCCTGAAGAGTTAGATTTGGATTTCTCATCAATTGCTCATTTGTTTGCAACACAAAGCCCTGAAAAATGCCAAGTTTGTGAAACTAAACAAGTAGAAAGACCAACAATTACAAAACTTAAATCAATGATTTCAGAAGCTGGCGTTGATGAAGCTGATATTAAAAAGATAGTTGCCTTAAGAGGCCATTATAAAGAAGAAGATCCACTTGATTCCTACACTGATGATTTCATTACAAGATGGATGATTCCTAACTGGAAGAAAGTATTAGAAGCAATAAAAGAAAGTAAGGAGAGTAAATAACTATGGAAAATATAAATCAAAATATGGAAATGGACTGGAATGATACCATTTTAGAAGATGGGCAAGAGTTAGTTTTATTAGATGAAGGCGACTATAACTTCATTGTTACTAATTTTGAAAGAGGTAGATTTCCAGGAGGACAAAAAATCCCTGCATGTAATAAAGCATCAATAACAGTTCAAGTAGAGACTGAAAAAGGATTATCAGTAATTAAATTTGATTTGCTTTTATATAGAAGCGTTGAATGGCGAATTTCATCATTCTTTAGATGCATTGGACAAAAGAAGCATGGTGAAAAAATAACTATGAATTGGAATCAAGTTATCGGTTCAAAAGGTAGAGCGCATATAACTCAACGAAAATACACTAATCAATATGGCGAAGAAAAGACAATTAACGATATAGGTAGATTCATTGACTATGATCCAAAATTCTTTGCTACAGATACACAAGCTAATTATTCCGATATCAATACGGATGATCTCCCTTTCTAGTGAGGTTTATATATGCTTAGACCTTATCAAGAAGAAGCAGTAAAAGCTATACATAATGAATGGGATAGTGGAAGAAAGAATGTTTTATTAGTTCTTCCAACAGGTACAGGAAAGACAGTGTGTTTTTCTCAAGTAGTTAGTGATCAAATTAGTGATGGCTCAAGAGCTTTAATTATTGCTCATCGTGGTGAGTTATTAGAACAAGCAGCAGATAAATTAAGAATAAACAATGGTGTTGACTCGGCTTTAGAAAAGGCTGAGTCTTCATCTTTAAATTCTATGTTTCCTGTAACAATTGCTTCTGTTCAATCTCTATCACAAATAAACAGATTAAATAAATTTCCTAAAGATTATTTTAAAACAATCGTTGTTGATGAAGCACATCATGCAATGTCTGATTCTTATCAAAGAGTACTACAACATTTTGACACTGCAAAAGTACTAGGAGTTACAGCAACTCCGTCAAGAAATGATCAACGTAACTTAGGACAATTCTTTGAATGCAAGGCTTATGAATACACAATGAGACAAGCAATTAAAGATGGTTATTTATGTCCTGTAAAAGCTCAAATGATACCACTAGAAGTAAATATTTCTAATGTTGGTTTGTCAAATGGTGATTATGCTGCAGGTGAAATTGGGGATGCGCTTGAACCTTATTTAAATCAAATTGTTTTAGAAATGTTTAATTACTGCAAAGGTAGGAAGACAGTCGTTTTCTTACCATTAGTAAAAACATCACAAAAGTTCTGTGAATTACTTAATTTACATGGCTTTAAGAGCAGCTGAAGTAAATGGTAAAAGTACAGAAAGAAAAGAAATATTAGAAGATTTTGAAAAAGGTGAATATGACGTTTTATGTAATTCAATGCTTTTAACAGAAGGTTGGGATTGTCCAGCAGTGGATTGCGTCATTGTATTAAGACCAACTCGTGTTCGTTCTTTATATCAACAAATGGTAGGAAGAGGAATGCGATTAAGTCCAGAAACAGGGAAGAAAGAATTGTTACTTCTTGATTTTCTATGGATGACTGAAAGACACGACCTATGTAAACCTTCAGCATTAATTGCTAAAGATGAAGATGTCGCTGCAAGAATAGATAAGAAAATGCAGGATAAAGAATCTGGTATTGATTTAATTGAAGCAGAAGAAGAGTCTGAAACTGAAATTGTTCAAGAAAGAGAAGAAGCATTAGCTCGTGAACTTGAAGCAATGCGTAGAAAGAAACAAAAGCTAGTAGATCCAATTCAATATGCCTTTTCTATTGCAGCAGATGACTTAGCTGATTATGAACCAACATTTGCTTGGGAAATGGCTCCAGCTTCAAGTAAACAATTAGAGTATTTGGAAAAACATGGTATTTATCCTGAAAGTGTTACTTGTGCTGGAATGGCAAGTTTATTAATTGAAAAACTTAAAAACAGACAAATTGAAGGTTTAGCAACTCCTAAACAAATTAGATTTTTGGAAAGATATGGTTTCCTTCACGTTGGTCTTTGGATGTTTGAAGCAGCAAGTAAGATGATTACTAGAATTTCAAATAATAACTGGTATTTACCAAGAGGAATTGATCCTAAATCTTATCAACCATAGGAGGTAAATCAATGGATAATAAAGAAAATATTTTAGAAGCTCTTAATTTTATAGATCCTGCAAGTCTATCATATACAGATTGGTTACGTGTCGGGCTCTCCCTTAAACAGGAGGGCTTTTCGTGCGCTGTGTGGGATAATTGGTCTCGTTCCGATAAAAGATACAAACAAGGTGAATGTGAGCGAAAGTGGGCAGGTTTTAGCGGTTCAAGTAAACCAGTAACAGGAGCTACTATAGTTCAAATGGCAAAAGACAACGGCTATCGAGTAGTTACTGCACATTCAGAAAATATGTGTATGGATTGGAACGATGTCATTGAATATGATGGCTATGAAGAAAAGGATGATAGATTAAAACCAACAGAGCAACTAGCACTTTATCTTCAAACTTTATTTGCTTCTGATGATTACGTTGGGCTTATTACAAACGACTCATTCAATGACAAAGATGGTAAGTGGAAACCAATGCGTGGTGTATTTGATAGAACGCAAAAAGAGCTATTGGAGCTATTAAGAAAATATCCTGATGATCTAGGAGCAACTATTGGTGATTGGAAACCTGAAGCTGGTGCTTGGATAAGAATAAACGCTTTAGATGGTAAAGGTGCTAGAAAAGAGAATGTTACAAGCTATAAATTCACGCTTATTGAATGTGATTCTATTCCTTTAAGTGAGCAGAGAAAAGCTTATGAAGCACTCAATCTCCCCATAGCAGCACTTGTTTATAGCGGTGGTAAAAGTTTACACGCAGTCGTTCATATTGATGCTAAAGATAAAAAAGAATATCTAGAAAGGATTGAATTTCTTTACTCGTATTTGAAGGAAAAAGGACTAGATTTTGATATACAAAATAAAGATGAAAATCGAATGTCCAGACTTCCTGGAGCAACAAGAAACGGGAAGGAGCAATCACTACTTGGTGTCAATATTGGACCGCTTACTTATAGTGATTGGTTAGAATCATTAAACGAAGAAGAATTGATAGAAGATAATATATCCGAAATGGTTAAAAATCCACCAATGTTAGCACCTGAAATAATAGAAGGAGTTCTTAGAAAAGGACACAAATTGCTTCTAAGTGGCGCTAGTAAATCAGGTAAAAGTTTTGCTTTAATCGAGCTTTCTATTTGCTTTGCAGAAGGCTTAAAATTCTTAGAATTTCAATGTAAAAAAAGTAAAGTTGTGTACATAAATTTTGAAATAGATCGAGCTTCTACAATCAAACGTTTTATTGATGTTTATGCTGCTTTAGGAGTTAAAAATCCATCAGACAACATTATTGCCTTAAACCTTAGAGGAAAGGCTAAACCACTTAATGAATTGGTGCCTACTTTAGTAAAAAAATACAAAGGAAAGGGTATCGATGTTTTTATCATAGATCCAATTTACAAAGTCATTACAGGTGATGAAAACAATGCTACTGAAATGGCTCAATTTTGCAACCAGTTTGATAAAATTTGCGACCAACTAAATGCAACGATTATTTATGCTCATCACCATTCAAAAGGTACTCAAGGATCAAAAACTGCTCAAGACAGAAGCAGTGGATCAGGTGTATTTTCTCGTGATCCTGACGCTATTATGGATTTTATTGAACTAGATCTAAAAGAGGAGTTTAGAAAACAATATCTAGATGATGATGCAACTGATAGCGCTTGGCAAGTTGAATTTATTACAAGAGAATTTAGAAAGCCAAAAACTAGAAAATGTTGGTTTAAGTATCCTCTTCATGTACTTGCTGGAGATGAACTTAATACACAATATGCCAAAGGTGATGGTCCAACAAAAAAAGGACAATCAAATGCAGATAGAAAATGTGGAAGAAGAGAGATGTTAGTAACTGCTTATGAAGCAAATGATTTGAATGGTACTGGTGTTGAAATTGAAACATTAGCTGATTATTTAGAAATGTCTCAAAAAACAATCAGAAGATATGTTGATGAAAACAAAGATTTCGTGATTAAGGACAATGTTGCTTATAGAGTTAAGAGTAAAAAAAGCTAGTGACAGACAAACCTATTTATTACATAAATAGTAGGGCCAAGGACAGTCAGGGTGTAGTACATAACAAAGGCTTGAAGTACCTTTGTCATTACTAACACCTGCCTAGTCTGTCCGTTGCGATGAAGAAGCAAAGAAAAGAAAAAAAGAAAAATCGAAAAAAGGAAACCTAAAAATGAAAATAAAAAATCTGAAAAGAGGTGTATGGAAATGAAGATGTTCTTGTTACTAGATCCACCAACTACAACAGCGCAAATGAAGAAGATTGGAATAGTACATGGCAAGCCTTATGTTTATACACCTGAAAATGTTAAGCAAGCCAAAGAAGTAATTATTAAACATCTCGCACCATTTAAACCAGAAGCTCCTTTGACTGGACCTCTTGAATTAAATGTTAACTGGTACTTTCCAAAAGGAACTAAACATAAGCATCTAGAATGGCGTGTTACAAAGCCTGACACTGATAACTTAGAAAAGATGTTAAAAGACTGCATGACTGAACTTGGTTTTTGGAACGATGATGCTCAAGTAGTTAGTGAGCATATTGATAAAGTTTGGTCAGACGAACCTACAGGCATTGCAATTGAAATAAATCAATTAAACAAATTCAAGGAGGACACATGATATGGATGCAAAAGAATACTTATCTCAAATCAGAAAACTAGAACATAAGATCTACTACATGAAACTTCGCTACGAAGAATATGAAAAGATGAGTCTTACAATTCCAGGACCAACCTATGGTGAAAAAATAGGAACAAATCCAAATCGTAATACTGATGCTCCATTTCTTAAGTGGCTTTACAAGAAAGATGAATTAGAGCGTGATATTATTGCTCTTGAAGAAAAACTAAAAATTATTAAAACTGATGTAATTTTAAAAATTGAAAAAATTGACAATGAAAGTTATAAAACAATTTTAATAAAAAGATACTTTGAAAGAAAAACATGGGATGAAATAGCAACTATTATTTTTGTTTCAAGGTCAACAGTAAAAAGATGGCATGAAGAAGCAATCAATATACTAAACAAAAAAGTTATTGTATAATATTATTGGCGAAAGCCAGAAAGGAGATTATTTTATGCAATTTAAAAAAGCAAAAAATAGAATCCTCAAGGCCACTCGCATAATTACACTTTGAGTAGGAGTATTTAATACACCTGCAACACATATGTGATTGAGTGTCCTTGTAGCTATAATTCTAACTTTTGTTGAAATTTTTAGCGAATAGGTATCGCTAAGAGAGTTAAGTAATATGACTTTTCTATTACTTAGCTCTTTTTCATTTAGTAAATAAAATGAAATTTAACACTACTGTTATAATTTTGAACCGCAATGAGCCACGATGAACCGCAATGAACCGTTGTGAACATGTCAATAGTGTGGTAGTATTATACTAGGCGAAAGCTAAAGAAATACGAGGTCAACAGAGTAACATCTGCTGGCCTTTTTTCGTACTCAATTTCTGAAAGGAGGAAAGCCAATGCCACATAAATTTAAAAAGCCTTGTAGTTATCCTGGCTGTCCTAACTTAACAGAAGATACTTATTGTGATGAACATAAAAATCTAGTTGCTAAAAATTATAACAAGTATCAAAGAGCATCTGATCATAGTAAAAAGTATGGTCGTGATTGGAAACGAGTAAGAGATAGATATGTAAAAAAACATCCTCTTTGTGAAAGATGTTTAAAAGAAGGTAGATTTACTAGAGTTGAAGAAGTTCATCATATCCTACCAGTTAATCGTGGCGGTACAAATGATGAAAGTAATTTAATGAGTGTTTGTAAAAGTTGCCATAACAAAATACATATCGAGCTTGGCGATAGACATGTTCGTGAGGGGTAGGGGGAGTCAAATCTCCACAACTTTCATCACGGAAATCGGCGTGGGCTTTCGTGCGTAAAAATTAGAGTTCAAACGGGGTAATAGCCTCGTTTTTGTTTTGGAGGTGATTAGCTATGGCTAAAGATGGAACTATGCGTGGTGGACCTAGAGCTAATTCAGGTCCAAAGAAAAAATCACTAGCTGAAAAAGTAATTGAAGGAAGAGTTGAACTTGATAGTTCCGCTACAGTATTACCTGAACCAGTTGAAATAGAAGGTGTAGATGTTCCTCCAGTTAAAGACTTTTTAAAAGCAAAGCAAAAGAATGGTAAAGATTTATGTGCTGAAGAAGTTTATAAAACAACTTATCTTTGGTTGAAAAAAAGAGGTTGTGAAAAATTTGTAAGCACACAGCTCTTAGATCAGTACGCAATGTCAGTATCTAGATGGGTACAATGTGAAGAAGCAATTAGTGAATTTGGTTTTCTTGCAAAACATCCTACAACTGGTAATGCAATGCAAAGTCCTTATGTTGCTATGAGTCAAAATTATATGAAGCAAGTAAATCAAGTTTGGTTTCAAATTTATCAAATCGTCAAGGATAATTGCTCTGACAATTATGGTGGTTCAAATCCACAAGACGATTTAATGGAAAGATTATTAAAGACAAGGAGAGGTTAAAAATGTATGAAAAAGTAAATCCAAGTCATCCTGATAAGGTAGCTGATAGAATTGCTGGTGCTATTGTTGACTTAGCATATACACAGCAAAACAATCCTAGAATTGCAGTTGAAGTATTGATTGGTCATGGTAAGTGCCACATCATTGCTGAAACTTCTGCTTATATCGATATTAAAGATATCAAAGCTGCAGTGAAGCGCATAGCTGGCAATGTTGATGTTAATTATATTGAAGTCCCTCAAGATAAACATTTAGCTGATAATCAAGAAGGAACAATTAAATGTGGTGATAATGGAATTTTTAAAGGAGTACCATTAACTAAAGAACAAAAAGAATTAGCTAGAATAGCAAGAAATATTTATTCTAAATATCCTTGTGATGGAAAATACATCATTGATAATGAAAAGCTAATTATTTGCCAAAGCAATGCAAAAACTAGTGATTTAAAACAAATTTACAAAAACGCAAAAATAAATCCAATTGGTGATTGGACTGGAGGTACTAATGTTGATACAGGAGCTACTAATAGAAAACTTGGCAGTGATATGGCTGATTCTGTTACTGGTGGTGGTCTACATGGAAAAGATCTATCAAAGGCGGATGTAAGTATTAATGTTTATGCTTTTTTAAAAGCTCAAGAGACTGGAACAACAATTGAACTCAGTTGTGCTATAGGTGATGAATATGTTGATAATCGACCTTATTCAGAAATTGTAGAAATAGCACGAGAGTTCATTTTTGATTTAGGCGGATTTGAGAAATTTGCAGAATGGGGATTAATCTAATGAAAACGACAACAGAATTAAATCTTGTATCAATTGATAAACTTATCCCTTATGTAAATAATGCAAGAACACATAGTCCAGAACAAATAAATAAACTAAGGGCAAGTCTTCGTGAATTTGGCTTTATTAATCCAGTAATTATTGATAAAGCCTTTAACATTATTGCTGGTCATGGAAGAGTACTAGCTGCTAGAGCTGAAGGAATACAAGAAATTCCATGTGTTTTAGTTGATTATTTAACTGAAGCACAAAAGAAAGCTTACATTTTAGCTGATAACAGAATGGCAATGGATGCAGGTTGGGATGAAGAATTATTAAAAGTTGAATTAGAATCATTAGAAGGTGAAGCGTTTGATTTATCTCTTACTGGTTTCGATGAAAAAGAACTTGCAGATTTATTTAAAGAAGATAGTGAAATTCAAGATGATGATTATGATTTAACAGCAGCATTAGAAAAAGCATCATTTGTTGAAAAAGGTGACAGATGGATAGTTGGTAGACACGTACTTTATTGTGGTGATGCAACAAATGAAGAAGATGTAAATAAATTAATGGAAGATAAAAAAGCTAATTTAATTCTTACTGATCCTCCTTATGGTGTATCTTTCTGTTCAAGTGCTGGACTTAAAATACAAAATGATTCTCTAAAAAATGAAGACTTTTATAACTTCCTTTTAAAAGCATTTAAGAATATGGTTACACATGTTGAAGCGGGTGCTAGTGCCTATATTTTTCATGCAGATACAGAAGGCTTAAATTTTAGAACTGCATTTGTTGATGCAGGATTTCATTTAGCAGGTTGCTGTATTTGGAAAAAAGATAGTTTAGTACTTGGTAGAAGTGATTACCAATGGCAACACGAGCCAGTACTATATGGATTTCTAAAAAATGGAAAGCATAACTGGTACTCAGATAGAAAACAAACAACTATCTGGGAATTTGCAAAACCAAAAAGAAGTGAAAATCACCCAACATCAAAGCCTTTAGATTTATTGTCTTATCCAATTAAAAATAGTTCTCACGAAAATGCAATTGTAATTGATACCTTTGGTGGATCTGGTTCAACTCTTATGGCATGTGAATTAACAAATCGAATTTGCTATACGATGGAACTTGATGAAAAATATGCCTCAGTTATATTAAGGCGTTATGTTGAAAATGGAGGCAATCCAGAAGGTGTATATTGTATCCGAAATGGAGAAAAAGTAATGTATGATGATGTTGTAAAAAAAGTAGACACTAAAAATTCAACATTATAAAATCTGTAGAATTAGTAATACATTGTATTAATATGCTATAATTTCACTAGTAAGGCGGGTGAATTATTATGGAATATGAATACAAAAGCATTGCGTTTGGATTAACTTTCAGTACAAAAAATGGATTTAATGAAAAAGTTCAAGCATATCTTGACCAATATGCAAAAGAAGGTTGGAGACTTCACACTGTAAATGTTTATGGAGCATCAGCATCAATTGGACATATTGTTTTTGAAAGAGAAAAGAAACAATAATTTAATTAGCAAATTTCTGAATTTCTGCTCACTTTGATAAGCTTTTCTTTTAAAAAATATAGTTAAAATTCTTTCTAATTAACTTGCTATAAATACACTTTAGAGTGATATATATAGTAGAAAAAGAAAGAAGGAAAAAACTATGAAAAAAACATTCAACAACTACAAAAAAAGAATTGAAACAGCAACAAAAGATGGAGACATCAAAGACTTAATGATTAGCATTTCTCAAGACTGCTCAGCCTACAAATTAAGTTGGGAAGAATTCTTAACATTAAGAAAAGCATTAATTGAAAGAGGAAAAGCAGTCGGAAACAGATGGATCATTCAATGCCATTAAAATTAGCTCACTTCGGTGGGCTTTTCTTTTACTCTATTAACTTGATAAATAAGTTTTTTAGAGTGATTAATTAATGCAGAAGGAGGATGCTAGTATGGCTAAATTAAAAATAGGTTGCTATATAAAAATCATAGAGATGAAAGACGAACCTAACTACAAAGATAAAATTGGTAAAGTATTATTCATTGATGATGCTAAACAATTACATGGTACTTGGGGAGGATGTGCTGTTGTTCCTGAAGTTGATAAGTTTGAGATTTTACCTGCAACCCGCAATGCATTATTTGAAATGTGTGAAAAAGCTGATACAAAAATTGATGGAATGAATACTCTTATTGATTACTATATAAGATGTACTACAATGAACGAAAAAGAAGCAGTCGAGCACGCAACTAAACTCTTTAAAAATGGTGTAATTAGAGAAATAGAATTTATCTTTAAAAGTGATAAAAACTAAGAACATTTATATACTAAAAGTATATAAAAAATATCAAAAATAAGTACACAATTAACTTGCTATAAGTTCCTTTTAGAGTGATATATATACACGTAAGGAGAAACAAAAAATGATGACAGTTACAAAAATCAATAAAATTTTCAAAAGCTTAAGTAAGGAAACAAAGCAACTATACCACGAGGTTCATGAGAAAGTTGATACAAAGTACAAGCTTGGAGTTAACGGAATTGGAGTTGTTGTATTTTCAGATTTAAACGAAATGGTTGACTTAGCTAAAGGCGAAAAAGAATGCCAAAAAGCTATGAAAAAACTACTTGAAGGAGCTAAATAAAGGCTCC
Source organism: Firmicutes bacterium CAG:449 (assembly GCA_000432895.1). GTDB lineage: Bacteria > Bacillota_I > Bacilli_A > RFN20 > CAG-449 > CAG-449. The sequence continues at coordinate 17,352 of FR889346.1, forward strand.
TTTTTAAGTGATAAAATTCATTAAAAAATAGTGAATTATTAACTTGCTATAGTGTGTGTTTAGAGTGATATATATACACGACGAAGGGAAAAGAAAAACCTTCTTAGGAGGAAGAAAAATGAACCAAAAAACACTAAAGCAAATTGAAGAAATGAAGCAGCAAACAATCGGAGTTGAAATTGAAATGAACAACATTACAAGAAAAGAAGCAGCCGAGGTTGTTGCAAAACATTTTGGAACAGAGGCTTATAATTCAGCAAGCCTTTATGGATATTCCAGTTGGGCTTGCAAAGACAATCAAGGAAGAATTTGGAAATTTCAAAAAGATGTTAGCATTGCAGGAGATGACAATCACAAATGCGAAATGGTAACGCCAATTCTTAATTATAGCGACATTGAAGATTTACAAGAAATTGTTAGACTTCTTAGAAAAGCAGAAGCAAAAAGCGATGCAGGAAGAGGATGCGGAGTTCACATTCACATTGGAGCAAATGGACACACACCAAAAACACTTAGAAACCTAACAAACATTATGGCAAGTCACGAAAGCTTAATTATTGAAGCACTTGGAATTGCTCAATCAAGAATTGATAGATATTGCCAAACTGTAGACCCAAGATTTTTAAAAGAAGTCAACAAAAAGAAGCCTCAAACAATGAGCAAATTTTCAGATGTTTGGTACGAAAGCCAAGATGAAGATTACGGAAGAACAATGCATTACAACGCAAGCAGATACCACATTCTAAATTTCCACGCAACATTCACAAAAGGAACAATTGAATTTAGATGTTTTGAATTTAAAAGACCAAGCGAAGGAAAAGCAAATGGACTTCACGCAGGACAATTAAAAAGCTACATTCAATTTTGCCTAGCCTTAAGCCAAATGGCAAAAGAAGTAAGTGGAGCATCAGCAAAACCTCAACAACACGAAAATCCAAAATACGCAATGAGAACTTGGTTATTAAGACTTGGTTTTATTGGAGATGAATTTAAAACAGCAAGAGAAACATTAACAAGTAACTTAAGTGGCGACGCAAGCTTCAGAAGCGGAGTAAGACCTGCTTCTCTAGCATAATCGTTGGAGGTACTAAAATGGAAAAACATACATTAACAATTAAAACGATTGAAAGAAAAACTAATCGTTTAGGAATTGGGCTTATACTTATTAACAATAAATTTCTTACCATTGATAATGGTGAAAAAATTGGTGAAAAGAAAAGATTCTTCTTCACAAATAAAGAAAAGAAACAAATATGTTTTATAAGTGATAAGGAGGTAACAACATTATGAATTATTATTACTTGGCTTATGGTTCTAATTTAAATGTCAATCAAATGAAAAGAAGATGTCCTAGAGCAAAAATAGTTGGCTCGACAATTATTGATGATTATCGTTTAATGTTTAAAGGAAGCAAAACAGGAACTTATTTAACAATTGAAAAAGAAAAAGAATGTCGAGTTCCTGTTGGTGTTTGGATTGTAGATGATTACGATTTGGCAAGACTTGACGCTTACGAGGGCTACCCAGCCTTTTATTACAGAAAACGTATGAAAGTTCAAGTGATGAAAAAAGACGGCACACGAGGCGAATGTGAGGCCTTAGTTTACATCATGCACGAAGATAGAAAGCTAGGATGTCCAACAGACATTTATATGTATACTTGTTTAGAAGGATATGAAGATTTTGGATTTGATAAAGATTATTTAATTGATGCTTATTCATACAGCATAAAAGGAGCGGAAGATGGAAACAACAAATAACTTAATTAAAACTTGTCCTAAGTGTGGCAAACACTATCGAAGTTATCCTGCAATTTCACGAATGGATAATTTAACACCCATTTGTCCATTATGTGGAACAAGAGAAGCACTTGAAGGACTTGGCATTAGTAAAGAAGAACAAGAAAAAATAATTAATTCTATTCCAATAATGTATGAAGAAAAATAATTATTGAATGGAAAAGTAAGTCGGCTTAATTGTCGGCTTTTTTACTTGTTATAAAGGAGGTGGAGGTTTTGAGAAAACTTAAAAGATATAATCCAACAAAGTTTAAAGCCAAAGACTCCACTTACAATAAAGAGGTTGCTGATTATGCAGTAAATTTTATTGAATGTCTATGTCATACAAAAGGTACATGGGCTGGTGAGCCGTTTGAACTTATTGATTGGCAAGAACAAATTATAAGAGATTTGTTTGGAACACTAAAACCAAATGGGTACAGACAATTTAATACTGCTTATATTGAAATACCAAAGAAAATGGGAAAGAGTGAACTTGCAGCAGCAGTTGCACTTCTTCTTACTTGTGGTGATGGTGAAGAAAGAGCGGAAGTATACGGATGTGCTGCTGATAGACAACAAGCAAGTATTCTTTTTGAAGTGGCTGCTGATATGATACGAATGTGTCCAGCTTTAAATAAACGATGTAAAATTCTAGCAGCTACAAAAAGAATAGTTTATCTTCCTACAAATAGTTTTTATCAAGTTCTTTCTGCTGAAGCCTATTCAAAACATGGATTTAATATTCATGGAGTAGTGTTTGATGAACTACATACTCAACCAAACAGAAAATTATTTGATGTAATGACAAAAGGTTCTGGTGATGCAAGAATGCAACCTTTGTATTTTTTAATTACTACAGCAGGAACTGATACTAAATCAATTTGTTATGAAACTCACCAAAAAGCTAAAGACATTTTAGAAGGAAGAAAGATTGATTCAACTTTTTATCCAGTAATATTTGGTGCAGATGAAAATGATGATTGGACAGATCCTAAAGTCTGGAAAAAGGCCAATCCAAGCCTTGGAATAACTGTTGGAATTGATAAGGTAAAAGCAGCATGTGAATCAGCAAAACAAAATCCAGCAGAAGAAAATACATTTAGACAATTAAGATTAAATCAATGGGTCAAACAAGCAGTAAGGTGGATGCCAATGGAAAAATGGGATGCTTGTAAATGTGATTTTAAAGCAGAAAATTTAGAAGGTAGACCATGTTATGGTGGACTTGACCTTTCATCAACAACAGATATAACTGCTTTTGTATTAGTGTTTCCACCAAAAGATGAAGATGATAGTTATTATATTCTTCCTTACTTTTGGATTCCTGAAGAAAATATGCAAAGGCGTGTAGATAAAGATCATGTGCCATATAATCTTTGGAATCAACAAGGATTTATTGAAACTACTGAAGGCAATGTAATTCATTATGGTTTTATTGAAAGTTTTATAGAAGAACTTGGTAAAAAATATAACATTAAAGAAATTGCTTTTGATAGATGGGGAGCAGTACAAATGACTCAAGATTTAGATGGCATGGGATTTACCGTTATTCCATTTGGTCAAGGCTTCAAAGATATGAGTCCTGCAACAAAAGAATTAATGAATTTAGTTCTTTCTAAACGAATAAAGCATAACGGACATCCAATACTTCATTGGATGATGGATAACGTTTGTGTAAGAACAGATCCTGCAGGAAATATTAAAATGGACAAATCAAAATCAACAGAAAAAATTGATGGTGCTGTAGCAACAGTTATGGCACTTGATAGAGCAATTAGAAACAATGGGACTTCTGAATCTGTATATGATTCAAGAGGCCTTTTATTTATTTAGGAGGTTATTCAATGGGAATATTTAAACGAAAAGCAAGAGATCATCCAAAAGTTGAAAATAGGACAGTTGGTAGTAATTACACATTTTATATGGGTGGTTCTACAGCTGGAAAAGCAGTCACTGAACGAAGTGCAATGCAAATGACTGCTGTGTATTCTTGTGTAAGAATACTTGCTGAAGCAGTAGCTGGACTTCCACTTCATTTCTATGAATACAAAGAAGACGGCAGTAAGCAGAAAGCAATAAACGCTAATTTGTACCATTTATTACATGATGAGCCAAATCCTGAAATGACTTCATTTGTCTTTAGGGAAACATTAATGACTCATCTTTTATTATGGGGAAATGCTTATGCGCAAATTATCCGAAATGGAAAAGGTGAAGTTATAGCTTTGTATCCTTTAATGGCTAATAAAATGCAAGTTGATAGAGATGAAAATGGTGAACTTTATTATATCTATTCAAGAAGCACTGATGAAGCAAAAACAATGGAAGGAAATACTGTATGTCTTTCACAAAGAGAGGTACTTCATATACCAGGACTTGGCTTTGATGGACTTGTAGGATATTCACCAATTGCAATGGCAAAAAATGCTATTGGACTTGCAATGGCTACAGAAGAATATGGAGCTAAGTTTTTTGCTAATGGGGCAGCACCTTCTGGTGTACTTGAACATCCTGGAACGATAAAAGATCCAGCAAGATTAAGAGAAAATTGGAATGCGACATTTGGTGGCTCGACTAATTCTGGTAAGGTTGCAGTTTTAGAAGAAGGTATGAAGTATACACCAATTTCAATATCACCAGAACAAGCACAATTTTTAGAAACTCGTAAATTTCAAATAAATGAGATAGCTCGTATATTTAGAGTTCCACCTCATATGCTTGCTGATCTTGAAAAATCTAGTTTCTCAAATATTGAGCAGCAGTCGTTAGAGTTTGTTAAATACACTTTAGATCCTTGGGTAATTAGATGGGAGCAGAGTTTGTCTCGTTCATTACTTAGTCCTGAAGAAAAGAAAAAGTATTTTTTCAAATTCAACTTAGAAGGATTACTTAGAGGTGATTATGCTTCACGAATGTCAGGTTATGCAACAGCAAGACAAAATGGTTGGATGAGTGCTAATGACATACGAGAACTTGAAAATTTAGATAAGATACCGCCTGAACTTGGTGGTGACTTGTATTTAATTAATGGCAATATGCTCCCACTTGGAAAAGCAGGAGCTTATGCAGATAAAAATGAAAAGGAGGTAAATACCAATGAAGAAGTTTTGGAATTGGATAAATCAAACAAAAACCGAAACAAAGGAAAGAGTACTAGAACTTAACGGAACTATTGCTGAAGAGTCTTGGTTTGATGATGATATAACACCACGAATGTTTAAGGATGAATTATTTTCTGAGACTGGCCCTATTACTATTTGGATTAATAGTCCTGGTGGTGATTGTATTGCTGCTAGCCAAATCTATTCAATGCTAATGGATTATAAAGGTGATGTAACAATCAAAATTGATGGAATTGCAGCTAGTGCAGCATCAGTAATTGCCATGGCAGGAACAAAAGTATTAATGAGTCCTACTGTTTTAATGATGATTCATAATCCATCAACTACAGCATTTGGTGATCATAGAGATATGGCAAAAGCAATCGAGTTACTTGATGAAGTAAAAGAGTCAATAATCAATGCTTATGCAATCAAAACTAATAAATCAAGAGCTGTGTTGAGTCATTTAATGGATGATGAAACTTGGATGAATGCAAATAAAGCAATTGAACTAGGCTTTGCTGATGGAATTTTAGAAGATACAAAGAAAATAACCCCAGCAGATAGTTATCAATTTTCTACACGAGAATTTGAAAATCATTTATTAAACAAAATTGTTGATAAGGTAAAACCTGCACCTATAAAGCAAGGTCGAAATGTTAATGAACTTAGAAACGAGCTTAACAAAATCAGAAAATTTATTTAATGGAGGAATTTAAAAATGAATATTACTGAATTACGTGAAAAAAGAGCAAATCAATGGAAAGCAATGGAAGGCTTTCTTAACTCACATACCAATGTGAATGGTGTACTAAGCGAAGAAGATGATGCTTTGTATAACAAAATGGAAAAAGAATTGGATACTTTAACTAATGAAATTAAACGTCTTGAAAGAAAAGAGATGATTGAAGCTGAACTTAATAAACCAATCGATAAGCCAATCACTTTAAAACCAATGAAAAGTACTATGAATGATGAAGAAAATGTACCACTTAGAAAGACAAATAAGTATAAAAAATCATTCTGGAATGCTATGAGATCCAAAATTATCATGCCTGAAATTGCAAATGCACTTCAAGAAGGTACAGATAGTGAAGGTGGCTATATAGTTCCTGATGAATTTGAAAATACACTTGTTGAAGCATTAGAAGAAGAGAACATCTTTAGAAAACTTGCTCATGTTATTAATACTGCAAGCGGTGATAGAAAAATACCTGTTGTAGCAAGCAAAGGTACTGCTTCATGGGTGGATGAAGAAGGTTCTATTACAGATAGTGATGATTCATTTAGCCAAGTTTCTATTGGAGCGTATAAATTAGGAACGCTTATTAAAGTCTCAAATGAACTTTTAAATGACTCAGTATTTGATCTTGAAGCTTATATTTCAAAAGAGTTTGCAAGACGTATTGGTAACAAAGAAGAAGATGCATTTTTCAATGGTGATGGAACTGGTAAACCAATCGGTATCTTTAATACAACTGGTGGAGCAGAAGTCGGTGTTACTACAGCAGATTCAAGTAAGATTACAGCTGATGAAGTTATCGATTTATTTTATTCACTTAAAGCACCATATAGAAAAAATGCTGTTTGGGTTCTTAATGATTCAACAGTAAAAGCAATTAGAAAATTAAAAGACGCAAATGGTAATTACTTATGGCAACCAGCATTAACAGCTAATACACCAGATACATTACTTGGTAGACCTGTTTATACATCAAGTTTTGTACCAACAATCGCTGCAAGTGCTAAAACTATTGCTTTTGGTGATTTCTCTTATTATTGGATTGCAGATAGACAAGGTAGAATTTTCAAAAAGTTATCTGAACTTTATGCTGCAAATGATCAAACAGGATTTGTTGCAACACAAAGAGTTGATGGAAAATTAATCTTACCTGAAGCGATTAAAGTACTTGAAATGAAGGCTGCTTAATTAAAAGAAGGAGGTAGCATTTATGAATACTGAATTATTAATTAGCAAGGTAAAGAAAAACTTAATACTTGAACATTCCCAAGATGATGATTTGATAAGTAATTTCATAGATGCTGCTGTTTCTTATTCTGAAAGTTATCAGCATTTAGAAGAAAATTATTATAAAACTCATGATATTCCTGCAACTACTGAACAAGCAATAATAATGCTTGCTTCACATTTTTATGAATCTCGTGATGGTTCAACAGGTGGCTTCTTTGCAGATAATCCAAATGCTTCATCTCAAGTTTGGAATACTGTAAATATGCTTCTTAGACTAGATAGAAATTGGAAGGTGTAATCATTATGGGAATAAATAGAATGGATCATTTTATTAGCATTGGAAGATATAAAAACATAATCGATTCTAAGGGCTTTAATAGCCCCGTGTTTGAAACTTTAGCAAAGACTCGATCGTTTAGAGAAGGAAGACACGGAAGCGAACGTTGGCGCAATTTGGCCTCATTTAGCGAAGCTACTGATTTGTATAGATTTCGAGTTATTCCTAATTTAGAAATTAAAAATGATATGGTGATTAAAGAAGGTTCATCATATTTTGAAATTACATCAGTTGAAAATATTAAAGGAAGAAGTATGTACATCGAAGTGTTAGTAAAGGAGGTCAAACCAAGTGGCAAGTCTTAAAATTAAAATGCCTGAAGATTTCTTATTAAAAATATCTAATCTTGGTGAAAATACTGATTCAATAATGAATAAAGTTTTAGAAGCAGGTGCTAAAGTAGTACAAGATGAAGTGGATAGAAGTTTAAAATCAGTTATTGGTAAAAATACAAAAAATGAATCACATTCAACTGGTCAACTTCAAAGGTCATTAGGAACTTCTAGAGTATTACAAGATAGGAATGGAAACTTCAATATTAAAGTTGGTTTTGCTGAAAATAGAAATGATGGAGCAACAAACTCAATGATTGCAAATGTAATCGAGTATGGAAAGTCTAATCAAAAAGCAAAACCTTTTTTAAAACCTGCATTAAGAAAAGCAAAAGAACCTTGTATTGAAGCAATGGTAAAAACATTAGATGAGGAAATTTCAAAATTATGAGTTTATTAGAAGAAATAATTTCTATTCTTAAAGATTTAAAATTTGATGTTCAAACTTCTGTTTATGAGAATGTAGCGCCAAGTAAATATTGTGTTCTTACACCAATTACTGATACTTTTTCTGTTTATGCAGATAATTTACCGCAAGTAGATATAGAAGAAGTAAGAATATCTTTTTTTAGCAAATTTAATTACTTAGAAGATAAGGAAAGAATAGAAAAAAGCCTTTTATCTTTAGATATAACGATAACCGATAGAAGATACCAAGGCTATGAAACAGACACAGGTTATCATCATTACGTCATTGACGTAGCAAAACATAAATATTTAGGAGGAAAATAACATGCCTACAATTGGTTTAGATAAAGTTTATTATGCAAAAATTACAGAAGATACTAATGGTAATGAAAGCTATGGAATACCAATTCACTTAGCTCGTGTTACTGAAGCCGAAATTTCACTTGAAACTTATGATGCTGAACATTATTCAGATGATAGTGCAGCATTTATTATTAATGATTTTAAGAAAGCAACTATCACTCTTGGTATAGATGAAATTACAAAATTAGCAGCAGTAGATTTGTTTGGAACTATCAAAGATGATAATGGAGTATTAATTTCAACAGGTGAAGATAAAAGTAATCCAGTAGCGCTTGGCTTTAGAAGTAAAAGAGCTGATGGAAATTATGAATATAACTGGCTTTATAGAGTTGTATTTAAAAATCCAGGAACTTCTTATAAAACAAAAGGTGACTCAATTGAGTTTACTACACCATCTTTAGAAGGAACTATAATAGTAAGAAATAAAGTTGATTCTAATGGAAAACACGTATGGAGAGCAAAAGCAATAGAAAATGATGAAGAAACATCTGCAAGTATCATTAATAATTGGTTTAATGCTGTTTATGAAGGTGGAAAAGATGTAACTCTTAGTGCTTTAACTATTGGAAATTTACCTTTAAAGCCATCTTTTTCTAGCAATACAATAAGTTACGAATTAACTACAAGTGATGAATCAAATGTTATAACTGCAGCTCCCTCAGATCCTTTAGCGACAGTAATAATTAAAGTTAATGGTACAACTCATACTTCTGGTACTGAAGCAACTTGGAACTCAGGAGCAAACACAGTATCTATTGTTGTAACTAATGGTACATCAACTAAATCTTATACTTTAAAAGTTACAAAGGAGTAATAAACAATGAATGCAGAAGAAAGAAGCGCCAAAGTAAAAATTGGCAAAAAAGAATATGAATTAGTTTTAACAACTAGAGCAACAAAAGAAATTGCAAAGCGATATGGTGGCCTTGCTAATCTTGGTGAAAAGTTATCAAAATCAGAAAATTTTGAAGAAGCATTAAGTGAGATTATTTGGCTTATTACAACATTAGCAAATCAGTCAATTTTAATTTATAACTATGAAAATCCTAATTCTAAAAAGCCATTATTAACAGAAGAATTAGTAGAAATTTATACAGCACCTTCTGATTTAGCAATTTATAAAGATGCAATTACGGAGGCTTTATTAAAAGGTACTAAACGTGAGGTTGAATCAACTACCTCAAAAAACGTCTAGAGGCAAGCGGATCTATTAGTCTTAATGATGAACAGATATTCGCTCGCCTCATTTTTTATGGAGTAACACTTTTAAATCGTAAGGAAATAGAAGTGTGGTTAATGCCTATTGGACATTTGCTTGACCAGTGGGAAATTTATAAACAATTCAATGGAATGGCAAAACCAAAAATAATAACTACCATTGATAAATTATTTGGATAAGGAGGTGAGAGTTATGGCAGATACTATTGGTGTAAAAATTGGTGTTGAAGGTGAAAAAGAGTTTAAAAATGCTCTTGCTGACATCAACATGAAAATGAAAACTTTAGGTAGTGAAATGTCTCTTGTTGATGCTCAGTTCTCAAAAACTGATAAATCAGAAGAAGCTCTCACTGCTCGAAGCCAAGTATTAAGTAAACAAATTCAAACTCAAAAAGATAAAATTAGTGTTTTAGAGAAAGCATTGCAAAATAGTGCTACTTCATTTGGTGAAAATGATAAAAGAACACAAACATGGCAACAAAAATTAAATGAAGCTAAAGCCTCTCTTCTTAAAATGGAAGGACAATTAAGCAATACAACAAATGCTACTGATGACTTTAGTGATGAACTTGAAGAAAATAGTAAGCAAGCAAATAAATCAGCAAGTGCGAATAAAAACGCTGCTGATATTTTTTCTAGTTTAGGTAGTGTATGTAAAGGTGTTGCAATAGCTGTTGCTGGAGTATCTGCAGCTTTATCGGCTGTAGCAATAAAAGCTTCAAAGGAACTAATTAATTGCGCTAAAGAAGGTGCAACATACGCTGATACTGTCTTAACTGAAGCAGCAGTTACTGGTATAGCAACAGATAAACTTCAAGAGTACATGTATGCTGCTGAACTAATTGATGTTTCAACTGATACTTTAATTAAATCAATGGCTAAAAATATTAAGTCAATGAAATCTGCAGCTGATGGATCAACAACATACAAAAATGCTTATGAAGCACTTGGTGTTGCGGTTACCAATGCCGATGGTTCTTTAAGAAATAGTGATGAAGTTTACTGGGAAATTATTGATGCCTTAGGTCAAATTGAAAACGAAACTGAACGTGATGCTCTTGCTATGGAAATCTTAGGTAAATCTGCTCAAGAACTTAATCCACTAATTACTGTAGGTGCTGATTCAATGAAAGCATTAGGTGATGAAGCAAGAGAAATGGGATATGTTTTATCTGATGATCTGCTTACAAGTTATGGTGCTTATGATGATGCGATTCAAAGATTTAATAATGGTACAACTGCAGCTAAAAACGCTCTCGGTACAATATTACTCCCTGTATTGACTAAAGTAACAAATGAAGGAGTAAATCTTTTAGGAGAATTTTCAAATGCTATTTTAGATTGTGGTGGTGATATTGAAAAAATAGGTGAAGTTATTGATTCAATGTTACCAGAAGTTTTATCAATATTTGAAGAGTATATTCCTGTTTTATTATCATTGATTGGATCCGCTTTAAAATCTATTGGTCTAGTAATTGTTAATAATATTCAACCAATAATTGATTCAGCATTAGATGTTTTAAAGACATTAGTTTCTGCGCTATTTGATTCGTTACCACAATTTACTGAAGTAGTAATAAAAATTGTTAAAACAATAGGACAAAGCTTAATAGAAAACATTCCAATTTTGCTAACTGCTATAGAATCGATTTTATCCAGTTTGTTTAATTCTTTAAATACACAAGATAATTATTTCTTATCAATGGTTTTAGATTTAGCTAATCAAATTATAAGTATGATTGGAAATATTGCACCTTTATTTATTGATGCACTGATAAATTTATTAGATGGAATTACAAATGCTTTAGATAGTGAATTTCCAAATGTACTTAAAACAATTACTAATGTTATTGAAAAAATCATATTAAAAATAACTAATATTCTTCCAAGTATAATAGTTGCGATTACAAAAATAATTAAATCAATTGCTAACGCTTTAGCTGGTGCTATTCCACAATTAGTTTCATCAATTGGAAAAATAATACCTGTAGTAATTTCAACAATTTTATCTTCAATTTCTAGTTTTATTAATGCAGTTTCTGAAATATTAGAAGGCATTATAAGCATGTTGCCTGAAATCATAACAAATATTGTTTCTATGCTTTCTGAAATTTTACCAGCAGTAATTGATTCAATTATGAGTTCATTGCCAGAAATTATTAATGCAGTTATTACTTTGACACTTGGTTTGATAGATGCTTTACCAGAAATCATTACTATTTTAGTTGACATGATTCCTGACATATTTAACGAAATATGCACAGCTATTATCGATTCGTTTCCTTTGCTTTTAGATAGTGTGTTAAGTTTAGTGTTCCAGTTAATTGAACATATTCCTGAAATTATAAAAGAGCTAGTCACTTCAATACCAGAAATTATTTCTGCTATTGTAACAGCTTTTAGTGATTTAATACCTCAAATGGTTGAAGTCGGTGTAAATCTATTAAAAGGTTTATGGGAAGGAATAAAATCAACTCTTAATTGGCTTAAAGATAAAGTAAAAGAAACAGGAAATAAAGTTGTTGATTGGTTTAAAGATGTATTTGGAATTCATTCACCATCTACAGTCTTTGCTTCATTAGGCGATTACATGGCTCAAGGATTAGGTAATGGATTTGTTGATTCAATGAATGTACTTGAAAAAGAAATTGTTGATTCTGTTCCTACTGATTTTGATATTGATGCAAAGGCACATATAAAAGATGTTGCTTTAGATACAAATAATCAGGTTGCTAATATTGAAGGAGCAATGACTGCAGCTTTAAAAACTACAAATGATAACTCAAGTGGTTATTCTTTTATACAAATCATTGCAACACTAAGAGAGCAAAATACTTATCTTCGTCAATTAGTAGAGAAAGAATTATCAATTTCTATTGGCGATGAAGCTATTGGACTTGCTAATGATAGATACACTCAAAAAAGAGGGCTTGTAGTAAATGAAGGAGGTTTTAAAAATGCCTATTAGTATACCTATGAAACCAGGATTTATGTATTGGGGAGTGACATTGGACTTGCTTGATCTTGAAGTACCATTTCCTTCAAGTGGCACTTTTGAAACTTCAAGAAAAGTACAAACACAAGAATCGGCCAATGGATCTATCGTTGCACAAGTCATTGGAAGAAGTAGAGATAAACAAACATTAACTTGGGATATTATGGATTGCAAAACTTGGTGGAATATTAATAACTGGTTAGAAGAAAATGGCATGTTCTTTTATTGCAAATACTTTAATTTCAACCGAGGAATATGGCAAACAAAAAGATATTATGTTGAATCACCAAGTTGTGAACCATATAAACCTAGTTCAAGTCAAGAATCAGAATACTATGGCATGCCTAGATTTTTAATAAATTGCAAACTTGTTGTAGTAGACATGGGAGGCAGTTGATATGAAAAGTACATCTGAAAATTATCAAATTAAAATGGCTGAGCAATGTAGAAATAGGTCTTATGTAAAAATAACTATAGCAAGTGGAAATGAAACTTATATTTTTACAGATAAAGATATTGCTTCAGTTTCAAAAAAAGAAGATGTAGATCCACTTTCAAGAAGAGTACCAAAAGAAACATTATCATTTTCTATTTTTGATTTTGATGGTGATTATAATCCTTCAAATCCAATAGGAAAATGGAGTAAACTTGATGAAAATTCAAAAATTACTATTCAATTTGGTTTTGAAATCTCAAAGGGCACTATAGAGTGGCTAAGTCCTGATTATTATATTCTTGATGCAAGGCCAACTGTCTCATCTGGTGTTGCTACTTTTACAGCTTCGAGCGAATTATGCAAACTTACAAATAAATATTATAAAGGGATTTATTCTAATTCTAATTTATATGATTTAGCTGTTTCAGTATTAGAAGATGCAGGTATAAATAGCCAAAATTATGAAGTTGATAATTCATTAAAAAACATGTTAACAAATGCACCTTTACCAGTATCTACTCATTTAAATTGTTTACAATTAATTGCTCACGCAGCTAGATGCACATTAAAGACAGTATCTGGGGTAATAAAAATAGAGCCGTTTAGTTCTACAATTACTCCAGATACTTTTGTTTTAGGTTTAGATTCAATTTCATTAAATGGCGATACTATTTCAAAAATAGAAACACTTTATAAGGTAGAAGCTAACTTATATCAGTATTTACCTGAAGAAGAAAGTAAAACTATCGAGACATTCAGCATTGAAGTTGAGGATGTCACGCAATGTCACATCGAATATTCTTTATCCTGTGAACAAGAATTAGCTGTTTCTAGTGAAAATGTTACTATTTCAAATATTCATACTTACGCTCAAGCAGCTGATTTTACTTTAGAAGGTAATGGAACTTTTATAGTAACAGTTACAGGAAAGAAAATAACTACATCAATATCAACAAGTGAATCTGTTATTTCATTAAATATTAATGGATCTACTGATAGTGAAAAAAATCAACTTATTACAAGTAGTTCAGAACAATATTTACTTATTTATCATGTTGCCAATTATTTGTTATTTAGAATGACACATCAAATTAAATATAGGGGAAATCCTGAACTTGAAACTCTTGATGCTTTATTTGTTGAAACATCATATGGAACGTATATTAATGGTTTGATTTTATCTCATTCAATTAATTATAACGGAGCCATTTCTGGAATTTTAACTATTAAATCTTTATCAGAAATACAAGGTGTATACTTGTACGATAATGAACAAGATAAAGTGAGTGATATTAATGATGAAACAATTGGAGTAATTGGAATGACTGATTATAAATCAAATTATTCATCAACTGAAATGGATGATTTTATTGAGGAGGTAATACAAGATGTCTAAATTAAAACATACAACTTCTGAGTTTGATTCTGCTATAAGAAAAGTAAGAGCAAACTATGCTGATGTTACAAATGTAAATGCCACTGCTAGTGATGTAGTAGAAGGCAAAGTATTTAAATCAGCTAATAAAGAACTTGTTACTGGAACCTTAGGTAATGCAGAAATAACTCCAACAATTCAAATAGAAGGATCAGTTTTAGGAGATCAAGTAAGTGATTATCCAATTAAAGCTACACCAAGTTTTAAAGTAAAAACTAATGGAGTTATTGAGTCAACAACAGATGGTCAAAATGTTACTAAATACATTCGAGTTGAGCAAAAAACTTGTACTCCTAAAGATGTCGAGCAAGATGTTGTTCCAACAACTGGTAGATTACTAGAACAAGTTACTATTGAAGCAGCAAAGGTGCCTCCAGTTATTGAAAAAATGTATATTCCAACATTAAAACTTACAAAACCGACAGATAAAACAAGTACAAGCTATGGCGCATATGTTCCAAGTGGAAATACACATAATAATGTCTACTGCAAAAATGGAAAACTCGATATGGCAAAAGTGTATTTATTTTTAGTTGGAAACACTATAAATGATACTATCCAAGTCACAATAATTAATCCTGAAACTAAAAATATACTGCCAACAACTATTATTTTAAATCCTGGCGATTCCATAACTTCATCAGGAAATACATATGCACCAGCTGGAGTACTAACGTTAACAACTGAAGGAAGACTAACATTTAAACATACTGCTGATTTTTATTCTGGTACTGGAAATACAACTTGGCTTCTTTGGATAAATGGCAATTATTATTTACCATGTGTAGACTATACTGTATTTTCTCATGATTATAATGGCGTTGGATCTTATTCAAGTAGAGCACAAGGTTTTTATGGTGGAAATGTTACAATCGGTGAATATAGTAGTAATACCGTAACTTACTATAGACCTAAGGCTTTACTTGCAAATTTAACTAATGTTTATTTTTACTTTTATTGGAATAGTACATCTCGTTACGACAAAATTAGATTAACTTTTAACTATGGAACATATCTAGGATTTTTTGTAGAACAGGAGGATTAAAATGGCAAAATTAATATTTACAGGTCAGCAAGTCGATGATGCAATTAAGAAAGTCAAAGAAGGTTATGCTGATGTATCTAAAGTAACGGCAACTGCAGCTGACGTAAGACTTGGAAAAAGAATAGTAGATAAGAATAAAGTTGAACAAGAAGGAAAACTTACTGATGGTGAAATAACGCCACAGGTTACTATTAAATCTGCTTCTTATATTTCAAATAGTGAAACAAATTATCCTATTACATTTAATCCTAGTTACAAAGTTGAAAAATCAGGGTTTGTTTCAGAAGGAAAAATTGGTGTTCAAGAAACTAAATACATACAAACAGAAGAAAAAGTTGTAGAACCAACAGGAACTACTCAAATAGTTAAACCTTCCAATGGAAAGCTACTATCAAAAGTTCATGTTAAGCCCACACCAGAAGCACAAGACTGGCCAATGGAAAACTTTCCATGTCCTTATTTTTATTTCTACATAAATAAAACAACATCTTCATCAAGTTCTGTTATTTGTAGATTTCAAAAAGATACTTTGTGTTCTAATATTTCTTTAAAAGCAGCAGAGTCTTTAAGTGAAGCAAGAGTTTATCTAGTTCCAGTGACAACTTCATCAACAAGTACTTCATATTTTTGGGGTACGGTCAATATGATTGATTCAGTATCGCATAGGCTAAGAGATGATATAATTGAATTAAAAACTGGTGAATCATTTACTTCTTTATCATCCAATTTTGCTCCAGCAGGAGTTTTAACTTTTACAAACAATAGAAAATTAGAATTTAAATTTACTGAAGATTTTGATGGTATGAGTGTTTATGCAACAAATGAAAACTACAACTATTCAACAATGGCTTTATTTTTATATGATGGTCAGACTCATTATGCAGTTATTTGTGATGCTGAAAAATGGATTAGTGGAGCTCAAAAAGTTGGAATTAAAACAACAAGTACAACAAAGCACTATACAAATAGAGGATTACCAAATAAACCTATGATAGCTGATGGAATTAATAGTTATAACTTTGAAGCTTGTGGAGCGTTGATATCTAACTATGCTCCTGTGTATTTTTCGTGGAACTATATAGATGAAAAAACAAGCTATGAAATGGCATCAATGACTCTTGGAGGTGGAACAAAATATTATATTCCTAAAGAAACAAGAAAATTAAATGAACCAATAGCTAAAATTGAAGGTACTGATCTTATATGGACAGCTGTTGAAAATGCAACTAGTTATGGTATAAAAATACAAAAAAATGGTTCAACATCAGCAACAAATAAAACCACTACAGAATTGAGTTACTCATTAACAAGTATTTATTCATCACCAGGACTTTATGTTGTCAGTGTTAGAGCTATTGGAAAAAATATTGCTTCTAACTGGTTCACTATTAATTGGAATTATATAGTTGAACTCGATACACCAATAATTGAATTACTTGATACTTCACTTTCATGGGATTATGTAGAAAATTCTTCATCATATGCTATTTATGATAATGGTGTTTTATGGAAAACAACTGATACAGAAATAATAGATCTTAATAAGTTTTCATTAAGTGAAGGAACACACAAATTTCAAGTGCAAGCTATATCCACAACTGATGGTTATGCTGATTCTAAATTAAGTGATTCAATTACCATAGTAATAGAAAAACTTGATGCACCTACAATTACAAGAGATGAACAAGTAATATTATGGGATGAAATAGAAAACGCTCAAAAATATAAGATTTATAAAGACACTGAATTTATTTCAACAACTAAAGAAACGGCATTTGACTTATCAAATATTGATTTTGAAGCAGGTACTTATTCAATGTCTATAAAAGCAACTGCGCCTCTTAATAGTGATTCAAATTTTTCTAATAGTATTTCAATAACTATGATTGAAGCACCAACATTAACTTTTTCAAGTGAAGGTGTTTTATCATGGAATAATATTGCAAATGCAACTAGTTATAATCTTTGGACTGATAATGAACTTGTTTATTCTGGTAACTTAACATCTCACGATATGACCGAGTATGTTGAATCAATTCAAGATATGCATGAATATAGAGTTCAAGCAATAGGAAACAATGGATTATTTTCAAGTAAATCTACTTTTGAAATAAAAGGTGATGGACATAGCTTTGATACTGCAGTGGCTATAACTTTTGGAAGCGATGGATTAACGATTGAAGATGAACAAATTGATGATACAAATTATCCTATTAGGTACTATAAGTTAAAAGTTTTAGAGAGTGATGATTACTATATGTACACTGAATCTAGTTACGATACTTATGGTGAATTATATGATTCAAAACAAAATCAACTTGATTATAACGATGATGGTGGATCTGATTCAAATTGCTGTATCAATTGTTCTTTAGAAGTTGGAGAAGTTTATTATCTTGCTATAAGACAATACTCGAAAAAAACATGTACATTTAGTTTGCATATTGATACAACTGGCCCTGAAACTGATGATGGACCATTTAGACCAGAAATAAGTTAACAACAAATATGGAGGAAAATATGGAATTGATATCAATTATTATTTCGATTGCTGCGAGCATCATCTCAGGGATGGTGCTTTTCTTTTTAAAAAGATACTTTGATAAAAAAGAAAAAAGTGAAGCAGAAAAAGAAAAATCAAGACAAAAGGAAAATGTCTTAATACTTAAATCTATTGATGCAATTGGTAGGTTGACATACGCTGATGCAATTGCAATAAGAGATGGAAAAACAAATGGTGAAATGAAAGATGCAGTTCAATCTTACATAGCCATTAAAAGCGAATTATACGATTATCTATTAGATCAAAATTCAAAAAGTAAATAAGGAGGAAAAAAATGAATAAAATCGATTGGGTAAAAAAATTAACTTCAAGAAAGTTTTGGGTAGCAGTAGCTGGATTTGTTACTGGAATTATCTTAGCATTTAAAGGAAATGCTGAAACAGCTGAAACCGTAAGTGGATGTATCATGGCTGGTGCTTCTGTAATAGCTTATATCTTTGGT
The DNA here is from genome assembly GCA_000432895.1 of Firmicutes bacterium CAG:449. GTDB lineage: Bacteria > Bacillota_I > Bacilli_A > RFN20 > CAG-449 > CAG-449. Next base: position 35,780 of record FR889346.1, read on the forward strand.
GAAGGCTTAGCTGATGTTGCAAATGCTGGCGAAACAGAAGATAAAAATAAAACTGAATAATAAAATTTGTGCCTGTTGGAGTAATATCTGACAGGCTTTTTTTAGTTTTCATTATTGACATAGTAAAATTTATACAATATACTTTAGTTAGTTGGTACTAACAACAACGAGTGATGGGAGGTTATATGAAAAAATCAATAAAAAAGTTAGTAATGTTAACAATATTAGGAGTAAGTGTTTTATCTTCTAATACA
>FR889347.1:0-13813 GCA_000432895.1 Firmicutes bacterium CAG:449
AGATAAAGATTATTCATTTAATACTGCTGGAGGAGCACTTTTATATAATCAAGACTTTAAAGATTTTATAATTGAAAATAAAATTGATTTAGATTTAACTGATTTTGAAAATAAATATTGGTCAATTGATTCAACCCCTTTAAGATTATTAATAGGAAGATTTCATATGAGTTATGAACAAATGGATGAACTTATTAAGTATTTAAATTCACGCCCACATGATTTATCAAAAGATAATAATTATGACCATCTTATAAAGGAATATTTAAAGTGAAAATAACAATTATTAGACATGCAGATCCTGATTATGAACATAACACTTTAACTCCTACTGGTTTTAAAGAAGTTGAAGCATTGAAAAAACATTTTGTATTAAATAATAATGCAACAGTTTATGCATCACCTTTAAATAGAGCTAAATTAACCGCGGAAGCTATTTCTAGTAATATTACTATATGTCCATGGTTAAAAGAATTTGATCATTTAATTATGTTACCTAATCAAAATGAAAAAGTGATTACTTGGGATTTTCTTCCTTCTTTTTATACTAGTCAAAAAGATTTATATGATAATGATAAATATTTAGATACTGAAATTTTTAAATCAGGTAATATAAAAAAATATTATCAAGAAGTTTGTTCTTCTTTAGATGAATTATTAAGTCAACATGGCTACATTAGAGAAAATAATTATTATCGTGTAGAAAAAGAAAATGAAGATGAAATTATTTTAGTTTGTCATTTTGGAATGATGAGTGTTTTAATGTCGCATTTAATGAATATTCCTTATGTTATTATTGCTAATACAATGTGTTGTCCACCTACAGGAATTACTCGTTTTGTTTCAGAAGAAAGAAGACAAGGGGTTGCGCATTTTAGATGCCTTTGTTTTGGAGAAACACCTCACTTAGTTTTAGAAAATTATCAACCTAGTTTTGCTGCGAGATTTTGCGAAACATTTTCTTCTAAAGATCGCCATTAATATAAAATTTATTATAATAATCAAAAAAGCTAAATTTGATGTGAACCACAAATCTTGAACTCGATAAATCGAGCATGGAAATTTGTGTTATGACAAAAAAGTTTACTAAAAAATCTTCTTTATAATAAAGAAAATGATATTAGGCTTATTTAAAGTAATGTTATAGAGCGTAAAAAAGTTGATATTTTTACTTTATATTTTATGCAAAAAGGGAATTGAATTCTCTAAAATACTTTGTTATACTTAAATAAAGGACAGGATATTTAATGATAATTAAAAGAAATATTTATAAAGAAATTGTTAATAGTGTTGAATCTAAACCGGTGACCTTAATTTCAGGTGCACGTCAGGTGGGAAAATCTACTTTAGCTTTGATGTTTAAAGATAGAGGGTTTAATTATGTTTCGTTAGATAACTCAAGAGATAGAGAATTAGCAAATAAAGACCCAGAAATGTTTTTAGCAATTCATCCATGGCCATTGATTATTGATGAGGTTCAACGAGCTCCAATTCTTTTTGAAGGGATTGAAGAAATTGTTAATAAAGAAAAAATTAAAAGAAATGATAATTATGGTATGTATATATTAACTGGTTCACAGATGTATAAGCTAATGAATGGTGTAACAGAATCGCTTGCTGGAAGAGTTTCCATCATTCATGTTTTACCTTTGTCTAGAAATGAAATAATTGAAAGAGATGAGCCAATTTTTGATTTTAATGTTAAAAATATTCAAGAAAGGGCAATGAAAAATCCATTAAAACCTTTGGAATTATTTAATCAAATTGTTAAAGGGTTTTATCCTGAATTATATAGTAATTACAAATTAACTATTCAAAAATTTTATTCTGATTATGTGTCTACATATATTGAAAGAGATGTATGCCAAATTATTAACATTAAAGACCAATTTTTATTCCGAAGATTTATGGAATTATTAGCTTCACTTACAGGCGAAGAGCTTGTGTATGATAATGTTGCAAAAATAATTGGTGTTGATAAAAAAACAGTTGTGGCCTGGCTAAGTGTATTAATTGCTGGAGATATTGTTTATTTATTAGAACCATATAATGAAATATCAATTGCTAAAAGAATTGTAAAAAGACCAAAAATTTATTTTAATGATACTGGATTAGCTTGTTATTTAGCTAAATTGAATTCTGCTGAAGTTCTTCAAGCGAGTAGTTTTTCTGGTAGATTTGTTGAAACATATATTATTAATGAAATAAGAAAAAGCTTTGTTAATAATGGAACAGAACCTAATTTTTATTATTATAGGGATTCGAATATGAATGAGATTGATCTTGTTATAATTAGTGATGGCAAGTTACATCGTGTAGAATGTAAATCTGGAATTTCTTTTAATAATAGTGTAGTTAAGGGCTTTAAACAGTTAGATAAAACTGAATATAAAATTGGTGCTAAAGTAATTATTTGTAATACGGATACAATCTATCCACTTGATGATGATGTTTATGTATTGCCACTTGCTGGAATTTAAAAACTATTAATCGAAATTGTTAGAATTCCACATGATTTGCTCAATTCTAATTAAATTTGTGAGGTTGCTTGACCTAAGATTTTAACAATTGCCCAATTTGGTGGCGTAATTGTGCTAATCGAACAGCTTCATTTAATGGAAAATTTAATTTATAACGAACTAATATATATAGGTTATGATGTTATTATTATAAAAGAGTTGCTCTCTTTTTTATTCAAATTGTTTTCTTTAAATATTAGAAAGTAATATCATAATCTTTAATTTAATCAGTTTGCTATAGAGTTAATTTTATAAAAGACATAATCTAAAAAATTATAAACCAAGTTTTGCCGCTAGGTTTTGCAAAACATTTTCTTCTAAAGATCGCCATTAATATAAAATTATGATAAAATAATTTATATTATGGAGAAGATAAATGTTTGATTTTGGTTTAATTGAAAATAACTCAATTATTGTTTGCCCAAATAATAAAAAAGATTATTTAATAAAAAATAGACCACCTTATTTAAATGTTAAATTTTTATCTAAAGAGGAAGTTATTTCTTCTTTAGGTTTTTCTTATGGAGAAGAAGCAATTATTTATTTACATGACAAATATCAATATAGTTATGAAGTAAGTAAAGAAATCTTGTCTAATTTAAATTTTATAAAAAAATATAATGATAAATTAAATAAATTATATGATTATTATGAAGAGTTAAAAAAACAAAACTTATTAAAATTTAATTATTTATTTAAAGATTTATTGATTAATAAAAAAATCTATATTTTTGGTTATTCAAAATTAGATACTGAATTAATTAGTTTATTAAATAATCCTACTTTTATAGAAGAAAAACAAAATAATTATTTGCCTACTGTATATAAATATAAAGATATTAATACTGAAGTAAAAAATGCTTTTATTTATATTATGTCTTTAGTTGAAAAAGGTGTAGAATTAAACAATATTTATTTATATTCTTATAATAGTGATTATTCTTTGTTAATAAAAAAATGTATTAATGATTATGGATTATTTTTAGAAGGTGGAGAGGATAATTATCTTTTTGATACTCCAATTTTTAAAAATTATCTTTTGTTATTAAATGATTATTCATATATTGAAGCTTTTGAAAAATTACAAGAATTAAATTTGACTGATAATTATAAAGCAATCGATAAACTAATTGATATTATTTCTAAAATTGGTTATTTAGATTTAGAAAAAGAACAATTTATTGAGTATTTATCTTTTCTTGCAAAAAATAAAAAAATTAATCATGTTAAATACACTAATGCTTTAAAAATTTGTGATTATAATAGTGAAATTACCGATAATGATTATGCAATTATGTTAGGCTTTTCTTTAGATGGTTATCCAAAAATTTATAAAGATATTGATTTTTTTTATGATGAAGAAAAAACTTTTTTAAATAAAAATACTTCTAAAATTAAAACACAAATTGCGGAAGAAAAATTAATTAATTTTATTTTAAACACTAAAAATTTATATATTTCTTACAAAGAAAAAAAAGGTAAAAATGTTTATTATCCTTCTTTAATTATTAATAAGCTATCTTTAAATGTTGTAGATGGACCTGTTTCATTAATTCGTTATTCAAAAAATGCGTTAGAAAATGAAATAGCGATTTTATATGATCAAAAAAGATTATTTGGAATTGATAATGGCTATCTAGAGACTTTTGATGAAGAAGAAATTCGCTATATGGAATATGATCATTTATTTAAGAAAATTCCAAATTATTATAATAATGAAAAAATAACTTTATCTTATACACAAATTAATGAATATAATAAATGCCCTTTCCAATATTTTGTTAAAAGAGTTTTAAAAGCTAATATTTTTGAAAATAGTTTTGAAAGTAATTTAGGTAGTTTGTATCATAAAATTCTAGAGGATTCATTAAGGAAAACTATTGATTTATCTAGTTATGAAGAAGATATTAAAACAATGTTTTTAACAAATAAAGAAAGATTTTTTGTTTCGTTTTTATTGCCTCAAGTTTTAGATGTTATTAAAAAAAATAATGAATTTTTACATAATTCTTCTTTTAATTTTCCTCTTGCTGAACAGGAAATTTGGCTAAAAATTGATGAACAAACTATTTTAAATGGTAGAATTGATAAAATTATTTTAAATAAAGATAGAACTGCTTTAATTGTGATTGATTATAAAACAAGTGATTATAAGTTCCATATGGATAGAAATGAATATGGAGTGGATTTACAACTTCCAATATATTCTTTACTTTTAGATAGTAAATATCCTAATTATGAAAATGTTGGAATGTATATTCAAAATGTGTGTTTGAGTAGTGATAAATTGCTGAAAGAAGAAAATCCTTATAAGTTAAATGGCATTACTATTGATAAAAGTAATGAAGTACTTTCTTTAGATTATGAATTAATTGAAAATAAAAAAAGTAAATATATTCAAAAGATTAGGGTTAGTAAAGATGGTGATGGAGTTGGTGATGTTTCAAGTAGTGAATACCTTAAATTAAAAGAGGTAGCACTTGAACAAATAAAAAAAACTATTTTGAATATTAGAAAAGGTGATTTTGATATAGCACCAATTAGATTTAATAATGAAATGTTACCATGTAAATATTGTGAATGTAATGATATTTGTTTTAAAAAATATGATGATGTTAGACAAATAGATTTAAAAAAGGAGGAGCAATGAGATTTGAAGATTATACCTTAGATCAACAAAAAGCAATTATTTCTAAAGGCTCAAATATTATTGTTTCAGCTGGTGCGGGTTCTGGTAAAACACAAGTTTTAACTGCACGTGTTTTACATTTTGTTAAAAATGAGCATTATAAATTATCTAATTTTTTAATTTTAACATTTACTAATTTAGCCGCGGGAGAAATGAAAAAAAGAATTAGAGATGTTTTAACTAGTGAGCATCTTGATGAGGCTAATGAAGTTGATAATGCTGATATCTGTACTTTTGATGCATATGCTTTATCTATTGTTAAAAAATATCATTTTATTTTAAATGTTTCTAAAGACATTAGTTTAATTGATTCTAATGTAATTTCGGTTAAAAAAAGAAATATTATCAAGGAAATTTTTGAAGAATATTACACTAGTAATAAGACTTTTAAAAAAATGGTTTCAACATTATGTTTTAAAGATGATGATAATATTCAAAAATTAGTTTTAGATTTTTATAATAATGCATTACTTGAATTAGATACTGATGAGTATTTATCTAATTTTATTACTAATTTTTATAATGAACAATTTTATGAAAATGTTTATTTAGATTTAGAGAAAAAATTAAATAGTTTAAAAAATGATTTAATACCTTTTTTATACGCTTTACCAGATGTAAAGATTTCAAAAAAAGATAATGATTCTTATCAAAGTAAAGTCTTAGAAGGTTTCGAAGAATTTATAAATTGTACTACCTATGAACAAATTATTGCTTCTCTTCCTGATTATAAAACTTATAATATTACTAAACCTAGAGGCCTTTCAGATGAAGAAAAAAAGGCTATTGATGATTATAAAAAAGAGTTTAAAGAAGTTTATGAATATATTTCTTCTTTGCCAAAAAGTAAGTATGAATTAAAACTAACATTATCTACAAGTAAAGAATTTTCTAATGTACTAGTGGATATTGTTAAAAGGCTTGATCAAGAAATTAAAACTTATAAAGATAAATATCAAGTCTTTGAGTTTCAAGATATTGCTAAAAAAGCTTTGTTTTTAGTTAAAAATAATGATGAAGTTAGATTATCTATAAAAAATAAATTAAAGATGATTATGATTGATGAATATCAAGATACTTCAGCTTTACAAGAAGCTTTTATTAATCAAATTGAAGATAATAATGTTTATATGGTCGGCGATGTAAAACAATCTATTTATCGCTTTAGAAACGCAAGAAGTGATATTTTTACTGATAAATATAATCGTTATAAAGAGCATAAGGGTGGTATAGCTATTGATTTAAATAAAAATTTTCGTTCTAGAAGAGAAGTTCTTGATGATATTAATTTTATGTTTAAGCAATTAATGACTGAACAATATGGAGGAGCTTCTTATATAAAAGACCATATGATTGAATATGGTAATAAAGCTTATATTAATGCAGGAAAAATTGATGCAAAGTTAAACTCTAGTTTTATTATTTATCAAAAAGATTCTATGGGAATAGAAAAAGAAGCTCATTTAATAGCTAGAGATATTATTAGCAAAATAAATAACCATTATCAAGTTATGACTTTTGTGGATAAAAAACCAACTTTAAGAGATTGTAGAGTCGATGATTTTTGTGTTTTAATGGATCGTGGAACAAATTTTGAATTATTTGCTCGTGTTTTTAATGAATATAAAATACCTTTATTTATTGAAAATGATGAAAATATTTCCACAAATGAAATAGTTTTAATTTTAACTAATTTATTAAGATTAATAAAAGCAATTCAAAATAATGATTATTCAAGTAAGGAATTCATAAAAGCTTTTTTATCGGTTACAAGATCTTTTTTATTTGAATATAGTGATGAAAAATTATTATCTATATGTTCTAGTAAAAATTTTTATAATGATGAAGCGATAAATAAAATTAGAAATACGGTATTTACTTATAGTGATTTACCTTTATTTGCTTTATTAGAAAAATTATTATTTTCTTTAGATTGTTATCATAAATTAATTTTAATTGGTAATGTTGAAAAGAATGAAAAATATTTAGATATGTTTTTAGAACTTTTTAAATCAATGGCTAAATTAGATTATTCTTTAGATGATTTTATTTCTTATTTGGAACAAGTTGATGATTATGACTTGAAAATTACTTTATCTAGTGAAGGATCGGCTGTTAAAAGCGTTAAAATGATGAATATTCATAAATCTAAAGGATTAGAATTTAATATTTGTTATTTTGCTGGATTATCCTCTAAATTCAATAGAGCGGATGTAAAAGCCAATATAGGAATATCATCTAAATATGGTTTATATTTTCCAACAACTTCGATTTTAAAAGATTTAAATCAAGATTATGAAATAAAAGAAGATATTTCTGAAAAGATAAGATTATTTTATGTTGCTCTTACTAGAGCGCGAGAAAAAATGATTTTTGTGATGCAAATAGATTCTTTAGAAGGATATTTTTCTAAAGAATCTCAAGAAATATCAATGAAAAGTGTTATTTTAAATGTAGAAGAAAATTATTTAAAAGAAAATATTGATTATTTAACTTTTAAAGAAATTCTTTTGTTAGCGCATTGTAAAGAAAAAATTAAATTTAATAAAGAAATAAATAGTGAATTTATTTATCAAATTAGAAAGTTAACTTTTGATAATAAATACTCATTAGATGAAATCTCTTATCAAGATTTTTTAAGTAGTATGTTAGATAAATATTATAACCGTGAAATAACATATACAAAATTAAAACAAATGACAGATGCGATTAATTTATCTATCAATTGTGGATTTTCTTCTTTAAGTTTTGATGAACAAAAAGTATTTGTTAATACAAGTAATGCTTTTATGGAAAAAGGACAAATTATTGATCCATCAAAAATGGTTTCTTTCTTTGATTTTTTAAAACCATGTATGGATAATTCTAGATTTGAAAAATATACATATGATATATCTAAAGATAAGCCAATTTTGTCTTTAGAAGAAACATACACAATTAGAAAAAAATTAGAATTAAAAGAAATTCATATTGAAAGTAAGAAAATTGATACTTTTAAATCTAGTAAAAATTTATTAATTAGTTCATCTAAACAAGCAATGGATTTTGGTAATGATATTCACTTTATGATGGAGGTGATGGATTTTAAAAATCCACATTTTGACATTTTAAAAAATAGTTTATATGTTAAAGTTATTAAAAGATTTCTTGCTTCTAATTTAATGACAAATATTCAAAATGGCTCTATTTATAAAGAATATGCATTTTATGATGAAGATAATAAAACAAATGGTATTATCGACTTAATGGTTATTTATGATGATTATATCGATGTTATTGATTATAAAACAAAACATATTGATGATGAAGATTATGATAAGCAAGTATTAATTTATAAAAATTATGTAGAAAAAATATTTCATAAAAGAGTTAATGCATATTTATATTCATTAATGGATGGTATTTATAAACAAGTTTTATAAATTTAATATAGATACAAAATAAAATATTAATTATAATTTACTTATGAAAAAAGAAATTGCTTTGTTATCTTTATTATTAGTTAGTTGTAATAGTTCTTCATCAAGCATAGTAAGTGAAAAAGATCCTATTGAGGTTGAAGAAAGGTGGGCTAGTGAAAATGTTTATGGAAAATTATATATTCCTGAACAAAAAAGTAATGAAATCGTGATTTTATCTCATAGTGCATTTTTAACTAATGATAGTTTATCTTCATATGCTTATGGATTTGCAAAAAGAGGATATTATGCTTATGCTTTTGATTTTTGTGGAGGGAGTTATTCTTCAAAAAGTAAAGGTGACATGAAAGATATGACAATATTTACTGAAGTGGATAATTTGAAAACGGTTATTAATAATTTTATTGATTTTGATAAAATATATCTTTTTGGAACTAGCCAAGGAGGATTAGTAACTGCATTAACTGCTAATGATATTAATGTTGAGGGACAATTTCTTTTATATCCAGCTTTTAATATTCCTGATGAAGTAAAAAAATATAATTCATCTTTTTCACCTTTAGGAGAAGATTATATAAATACAATAAAAGATTATGATGTCTATACTCATATTGGCAATTTTAAAAATAGAGTATTAATTATTCATGGTGATAAGGATACCACGGTAGATATTTCTTATTCTAAGAAAGCTTTAGACGTATATAAAAATTGTTCTTTAAAAATTATTTCAGGAGCAGGGCATGGTTTCAATAAAGATAATTTTAGTTTATTTAAAGATTATGATAATGAAGTTTGGAAAAGTATAGATGATTATTTTAAAGGAGAAGCAAATGATTAAAGCCATATTTTTTGATTTAGATGGAACTTTACTTCCTATGAATGAAGAATTATTTACTAAAAAATATTTTTCATTATTGTGTAATAAATTTCCTAATTATGAAAAAGAAAAATTAATATCCACGATTTATGAAGGCACAATGGCAATGTATAAAAATGATGGACGCTTTACAAATGAAGAAGTGTTTTGGAATGTTTTTAAACAAAAATATGGAAATATCGAAGATAAACCATTATTTGATGAATTTTATGTAAATGAATTTAAAGAAACAAAAAAGTGTTGCTTAGATAATCCTTTAGCTAAACAAATTGTAGATTTTTGTAATGAACATTTTAAATATGTTATTTTATCAACTAATCCAATTTTTCCTTTAATTGGTACATTAACTAGAATGAGTTTTGTTGGTTTAAAAAAGGATGATTTTGATTTTATTACTAGCTATGAAAATTCTTCTTATTGTAAACCAAATCCTATGTATTTTAAGACTTTATTAGATAAATTTGATTTAAAACCAGAAGAAGTAATTTTGTTTGGTAATAATACTTTAGAAGATGGAGAATGCTCTTATGCATGTGGAATTAAATGTTACATGGTTGGCGATTTTTTAATTAAACCAGATAAAACAAAACATACTTTTAAAGAAATTAAAATGGAAGAAGTTATTCCTACTTTAAAAGAATACATTGATTAATGTAAAAGGAGTTAAATCTCCTTTTTATTTAATAAATTAACTTGATTATTTTTCATTCCCTTATTTATTTTAATAAATAAGTGTGTTATAATTTTATGGTAAGTTTATATTTTGAGAAAGGAAGTTAAAATGAAAAAAATTCTTATTCATACTGAATACATTGAACTTCAAAATGTTTTGAAAAAATCAGGTATTATTTTTACCGGTGGTGAAGCAAAGATTTTTTTAAAAGAGAATGTAGTTTATGTTAATGGTGAACAAGAAAATCGTCGAGGACGTAAACTTTATCCAGGAGATCAAGTAAAGGTTAATAATGAGATTTATTTGATAGAAAAAGAATGTTAATTAAAAACATAAAACTTATTAATTTTAGAAATTATCAAAATATAGAAGTATCATTTGAAAAAGGAATTAATTATATTGAAGGAAGTAATGGAAGTGGAAAAACTTCGCTAGTAGAAGCAATTGGATTGCTTTCTTTATGTAAATCAATTAGAACTAGTGATGAAAAAGAAATGATTAATTTAAATAGTTCATCATTAATTGTAAATGCTTTAATAAATAATCAAATTGACCGTGAAATTAAAATTGTAATTTCTGAAAAAGGTAAGTATATTTCTATTGATGAAAATGAAGTTAAAAGAATATCAGAATTAATTGGAGTGGTAAAAATTATTAGTTTTTTACCTAAAGATGTAGAACTTTTTAAAGATAGTCCTTTAAAAAGAAGAAAATTTATTGATTATGCATTTTCTTTACTTGATAAGACTTATTTAAAATCATTAAGTGAATATAATCATTATTTAACTGAAATTAAAGAATTGATTAAGGTAAGTGACTTTGATGAAACGACTTTAGATGTTTTATTAAAACAAATTTCAAAAAAAGGCATTTACATAATGGATAAAAGAAAAGAATATATTTGTTTGCTTAACAAGTATTTAGCTAATGTAAATAAATATTTCTCAGATAATGAATTTGTGATTAATTATCAAAGTGATATAAAAAATGAAAATAATTATTATCTTGAAGTTAAAAACAAATTATTAAATGACTTAAAGTATCAAAATAGAGTCAGTGTTCATGGAATTCATTTGGATGATATGGTTTGTTATCATAATAACACTAATTTATCTAATTATGGTTCACAAGGACAAAATCGCTTAGGTGTGATAAGTATTAAACTTGCATTATTTGATTTAATTAAAGATAAATTAAATGAAGAACCAATTGTAATTTTAGATGATGTTTTATCTGAACTAGATGAACTTCATCAAGAAAAATTAATTAATGTTTTAAAAAATATTGAGCAAGTATTTATTACTGGAACAAAATTTAATTTAAATCAAAAAGTAACATTATATTGTGTAGAAAAAAATGAAGTCGGGAGGATCTACTAATGGAAAATGAAGAATTAGAAAAAGAAACAAGAAATCTAATTCCAGATGATGAAAAAGCTAAAGCTGATTATAGTGCAAGCGATATTCAAGTTTTAGAAGGATTAGAGGCAGTTAGAAAAAGACCAGGTATGTATATTGGTACTACTTCTAGTACTGGTTTACATCATTGTGTTTGGGAAATTGTAGATAACGCTATTGATGAAGCTTTAGCAGGCTATTGTGATACAATTCATGTCACTATCAATAAAGGCGATACAATTACAGTTAAGGATAATGGTAGAGGTATTCCTGTTGGTATAGTAGCTAAATCAGGTAAATCAGCAGTAGAAACTGTTTATACTATTCTTCATGCTGGTGGTAAATTTGGTGAAGGTGGAGGATATAAAGTCTCTGGTGGCCTTCATGGTGTTGGTGCATCAGTTGTTAATGCTCTTTCTGAATGGCTTGAAGTTACTGTTCATAAAGATGGTGGAATTTACTATATTAAGTTTGCTAATGGTGGACATACTGTTGAACCTTTAAAGCAAATTGGAACATGTGACGATACAGGAACTATTGTTACATTTAAACCAGATGGAACAATTTTTAAAGAAACCACTGTTTTTAGCTATGAAATTATTCGTGATAGAATTCGTCAAATGGCTTTTTTAAATAAAGGCGTTAGAATCATTGTTAAAGATGATAGAGGTGAAGAACCAATTGTTGAAGAATTCTGCTATGAAGGTGGATTAAAAGAATACGTTACATATTTAAATAGAAATAAAGAATCTCAAGAAAGTGAATTTGATGTTATTTATTGTGAAGGTAAGCAAGATGGCATTAATGTTGAAATTGCTATGCAATACAATGAATCATATCAAAGTATGATTTATTCTTTCTGTAACAATATTAATACTGCTGATGGTGGTACACATGAAGAAGGCTTTAGACTTGCTTTAACTAGAGTAATAAATAAATACGCTAGAAATAATAAATTTTTAAAAGATAATGATGAATCTTTAACTCAAGATGATGTTAGAGAAGGTTTAACTGCCATTATTTCTATTAAACATCCTGATCCTCAATATGAAGGCCAAACAAAAGGAAAATTAGGTAATTCAGAAGTTAGACAAATTACTTCATCAATTTTTGGTGAACAACTTGAAAGATATTTAATTGAAAATCCAAAACAAGCTAAAGTTATTATGGCGAAAGTTACTTTAGCGGCTAATGCTAGAATTGCAGCTAGAAAAGCAAGAGAAACTACTAGAAAAAGTGGTATGGAATTAACTTCTTTACCTGGAAAACTTGCTGATTGCTCTTCTAAAAATGCAGAAGAATGTGAATTATATATCGTCGAAGGTAATTCTGCTGGTGGATCTGCTAAAAATGGTAGAGATAGAAAAACGCAAGCTATTCTTCCTTTAAGAGGTAAAATTCTTAATGTTGAAAAAGCACAAACTAAAAGAATTTTTGCTAATGCTGAAATTGGTAATATGATTATTGCTATTGGTGGTGGATATGGTAATGATTTTGATGTTTCTAAAATTAGATATCATAAAATTGTTATTATGACCGATGCTGATGTTGATGGATCTCATATTAGAATTTTATTATTAACATTCTTCTACCGCTTTATGAAACCACTTGTTGAACAAGGATATATTTATATTGCTCAACCTCCTCTATATAAAGCTTCTAGAGGAAATAAAGATTATTATTGCTATAATGATGAACAATTAAATCAATTAAGAGCAAAACTTGGTCCAGCAGCTTCTAAACTATTAAAATTACAACGTTATAAAGGTCTTGGTGAAATGGATGCTCAACAACTTTGGGAAACTACAATGGATCCAGACAAAAGAAAAATGATTAAAGTAACCATTGATGATGCAATGGCGGCAGATAAAGTCTTTGATGAATTAATGGGTGAAGATGTTATTTGTAGAAAACAATTCATTAAAGAAAATGCTAAATTTGTTAATAATTTAGATATTTAAGGAGGTAGCGCAATGTTAGATGAAGAAAAAAAATTAAATGAAGAAGAAAATGAAGAAGTAACACCTGCTACTGATGAAGAAATTGAACAACTTGAAGAAGGTATTGTTCCAGGCTTATCAGAAAGAGAATTAGTTTCTGAAGTTAAACAATCTTTCTTAGATTATGCAATGTCAGTTATTGTATCTCGTGCAATTCCTGATGTTAGAGATGGTTTAAAACCTGTTCAAAGAAGAATTATTTATTCAATGTACGAAGAAAGAAATACATTTGATAAACC
>FR889347.1:13823-20353 GCA_000432895.1 Firmicutes bacterium CAG:449
CTTGGAATGCTTCCAAATCAAGCTTATAGAAAATGTGCTCGTATTGTTGGTGATGTTATGGGTAAATATCACCCTCACGGTGACTCATCAATTTATAGTGCACTTGTTAGACTTGCTCAACCTTTTTCGATTAGATATTCTCTTGTCGATGGTCATGGTAACTTCGGATCTATTGATGGTGATGAAGCGGCAGCTATGCGTTATACTGAAGCAAGAATGACTAAAATCTCTTTAGAGATGGTTAGAGATATTAAAAAGAATACAGTTGATTTTATTCCTAACTATGATGGTGAAGAAGAAGAACCAGTTGTTTTACCTTCTAGATTCCCTAATTTGCTTGTTAATGGATCTAATGGTATTGCTGTTGGTATGGCTACCAACATTCCACCTCATAATTTAACAGAGGTTATTAATGCAATTGTGGCAATTGCAAGAAATCCTGAATTAACTACTGATGAAATTATGGCTAATTACTTATATGGCCCAGATTTTCCTACAGGTGGAATTATTTTAGGAAGAGCAGGTATTAAAAAAGCTTATGAAACTGGTCAAGGTTCTTTAACTATTCGTTCTAGAGCGGAAATTGAAGAACATGGTAATGATCGTAAAAGAATTGTTATTACCGAAATTCCTTATGGAGTTAATAAATCTTTAATGGTTGAAGGAATTGGTCATTTAGTAAGAGATAAGATTATTGATGGAATTACTGCAATTAGAGATGAATCTAATAAAGAAGGTATTAGAGTTGTTATTGAATTAAGAAAAGATGTTGTTCCAGAAGTTATCTTGAATCAATTATATAAAAATACTCAATTACAAACTTCTTTTGGTATTATTATGTTATGTCTAGTTAATGGTGAACCAAAGATTTTACCAATTAAAGATATGCTAACTAATTATCTTAATTTCCAATGTGAAGTTATTGAAAGAAGAACTAGATTTGATTTAAAGAAAGCTAAAGATCAATTACATATTTATCAAGGTTTATTACTTGCTGAAGATAATATTGATGAAGTTGTACAAATTATTAGAACTTCTAAAACTCAAGATATGGCTAAAACAAGATTGATTGAACGTTTTGCTTTAAGTGAAATTCAAACTAAATCAATTTTAGATATGAGATTATCTAGGTTAGTTGGTCTTGAAAAAGATACAATTATTGCTAATATTCAAGCTCTTGAAGAAGATATTAAGAATTATGAATATATCTTATCTTCTCATGAACATGTTTTGAATAAAGTTATTGATGAACTTCTTGAAATTAAAGAAAAATATGGTGATGAAAGAAGAACAGAAATTTCTAATGTTGCCGCGGATATTGATGATGAAGATTTAATCCCTCAACAAGAAATTGTTATTTCTTTAACTGAAAGTGGATATATTAAACGTTTAACAACTGATACATTTAAAGTTCAAAATAGAGGTGGAGTAGGTATTACTGGTACTAAAATGAACAAAGAAGATGTTATTTCAATTATCGTTTACGCTCAAACACATACTGATATTTTATTCTTCTCAAATCTTGGTAAAGTATATCGTTTAAGAGGATATCAAATTCCTGAATATTCTAGAACAAGTAAAGGTTTACCAGTTCAAAACTTATTACAACTTGAAGATAATGAGAAGATTCTTTCTATTATTACTGTTGATGAATATAAAGATGATAATTATTTATTCTTTGCTACTAAAGATGGTGTAGTCAAAAGAACTTCTGTTAAAGAATTTGAATTAATTCGTCAAAATGGTAAAAAAGCAATTACAATGCGAGAAGAAGATGAATTAATTAATGTTAAATTAACTGATGGTAATGCTTTAATTTCTTTATCAGCAGATAATGGTAAAATGGTTAAATTCCCTGAAACTGATGTTCGTGTAATGGGTAGAACGGCAACTGGTGTTAAAGGAATGGATATTGATGAAAATACACATGTTATTTCTTTAACAACATCTCTTGAAGGAAAATATATCTTAGCTTTATCTGAAAAAGGTTATGGTAAGATGTCATTATTAGAAGAATATCGTCAAACTTCTAGAGGCACTAAAGGTGTTATTACAATGAATATGACTGATAAAACTGGAAAACTTGTCGCTACTAGAGCGGTTAATGGTGATGAAGATATAATTGTTATTACTAAACTTGGTGTAGTTATTAGAACATCTTTAAAACAAGTAGCAATTTCAGGTAGAAACACTCAAGGTGTAAAAATTATTCGCTTAAAAGATGATGAAAGTGTTTCTTCTGTGACTAGTTTAAAAGCTGAAGAAGAAAAAGTAGAGGAAACTCAAATAGCAGAAAATATTGAAGAAACAAAAAATTAATGAAATTTTGTTTTTCTTGATATACAATATATTTGCCTAATGAAGGGAAATATAACTTAATTATATTTTTAGAGAGTTACTGGTTGGTGCAAAGTAATAATTAATAAGTTTAGTCCATCCCAGAAGGAAAGTTTAATAACTTCGTTAACTGTCGTTAAAGTTATTTAAGTGGTGTTTATAAAAAAACACAATTAGGGTGGCAACACGGAAACAATCGTCCCTTGGTAAGAGATTTTCTTATCAAGGGATTTTTTTTAAAGGAGGTAAAGATGTTAGACATTAAATTTGTTAGAGAAAACCCTGATCTTGTTAAAGAAAATATTAGAAAAAAATTCCAAGATCAAAAACTACCTTTAGTTGATGAAGTAATCGCTTTAGATGAAAAAGTTAGATTATTGAAAAATAAAGGTGGAGATTTAAGAGCTGAAAGAAATACTATTTCAACTCAAATTGGCTCATTAATGAGAGAAAAGAAAATTGATGAAGCTAATAAAGCTAAACAAAGAGTTGTAGAAATTAATAATCAATTAGTGAATATTGAAAAAGAAGAAGAAACTTTAACTGAAGAATTAACTAAGAGAATGATGATTATCCCTAATATGATTGATAAATCAGTACCTATTGGTAAAGATGATAGTCAAAATGTAGAAATAGAAAGATTTGGGGAACCAAAATTAAAGAATTTTGAAGTTCCTTATCATCTTGATATTCTTGAAGCTTTAGATGGTATTGATCTTGATTCAGCAAGAAAAGTAGCAGGTAACGGTTTTTATTATTTAACTGGAGATATTGCTAGACTTCATTCTGCAGTTTTAACTTACGCTCGTGATTTTATGATTAATAAGGGTTTTACTTATGTAATTCCTCCATTTATGATTAGATCTAATGTTGTTACAGGCGTTATGTCTTTTGCAGAAATGGATCAAATGATGTATAAAATTGAAGGTGAAGATCTTTATTTAATTGGTACAAGTGAACATTCTATGATTGGTCGTTTTATTGATACAATTAATGAAAAAGATAAATTACCTTATACTTTAACTTCTTATTCACCATGCTTTAGAAAAGAAAAAGGTGCACATGGTATTGAAGAAAGAGGAATTTATCGTATTCATCAATTTGAAAAACAAGAAATGATAGTTATTTGTGAACCAGAAGATTCTATGAAATGGTTTGATAAATTATGGTCATTTACTGTTGAATTATTCCGTTCAATGGAAATTCCTGTTAGAACTCTTGAATGTTGTTCAGGTGATTTAGCGGATTTAAAAGTTAAATCTCTTGATGTTGAAGCATGGTCACCAAGACAACAAAAATATTTTGAAGTTGGTTCATGTTCTAATTTAGGTGATGCACAAGCAAGAAGATTAAAAATTAGAATTAAAGGTGAAAAAGGTAATTATTTTGCTCATACTTTAAATAATACTGTCGTGGCGCCTCCAAGAATGTTAATTGCTTTACTTGAAAATCATTTAAATGAAGATGGAAGTGTTAATATTCCTCAAGTTTTAAGACCTTATATGGGTGGACAAGAAAAAATTTTAGTCAAGAAAAAATAAAATTTAAAAAAATGAAATAAAATATAAAAATATTCAATTTAGTAAAATGTAAATTGAATATTTTTTTATTCAATAAATGCCAAAAATAAGGAATATTTGATATTATTAAGTTATAAAAAAATTTTAAAAATTAATCTACTAATTATTTACTAAAAAAGTTTTTAATTATATATTTATATATAATTAAAGCTATGAAAAAATTTTACAATAGATTTTTTAGTGTTTTAGTTTAGTAATTGTGTTATGATATTTTCACTCTTAGTGATGTAGAGGAAAATATAAGTTCGTTATAGAAAAAATATTATAGGTTATCCTGTTTTTTTTTTTTGTTAGAATGCTCTGGGGGATTTATGAAAATTATTAAAAGAAGTGGAACAGAAGTCAGATTTGATATCAAAAAAATAATTGATGCAATTGAAAAAGCTAATTCTGAAGTTGAAGATTGTAAGCAACTTTCTTTAGATGATGTAAAAGAATGTGCAAAAGCTGTTGAAACTAAATGTAAGGCTAAAGGTCGTATTTTAACCGTGGAAGAAGTTCAAGATCTTGTTGAAAATGAGATTATGGAAAAACATGCTTTTGAAGTAGCTAGAAAATATATTACTTATCGTTATAGACGTGCTTTAGCAAGAAAAGCTAATACTACTGATCAACAAATTTTAACTTTACTTGAATGTAATAACCAAGATGTTAAAGAAGAAAATTCTAATAAGAACCCAACAGTTAATTCTGTGCAAAGAGATTACATGGCAGGAGAAGTTAGTAAAGATATTACTAAACGTATTTTATTACCAAAAGATATTGTTGAAGCTCATGAACAAGGGATAATCCATTTTCATGATGCAGATTATTTTGCTCAACACATGCATAATTGTGATTTAGTTAATCTTGAAGATATGCTTCAAAATGGAACAGTAATTTCAGGTACTTTAATTGAAAAGCCTAAGTCTTTTTCAACCGCTTGTAATATTGCTACTCAAATTATTGCTCAAGTTGCATCTAATCAATATGGTGGACAATCAATTTCTATTACTCATTTGGCTCCTTTTGTAGAGGTTTCACGTCAAAAAATTACTAAAGATGTTAACGAAGAATTAAAAGATTTAAATTTAACTAATGAACAAAAACAAAAAATTATTGATAAAAGATTAAAAGATGAAATTAAAAAAGGTGTTCAAACTATTCAATATCAAATAGTTACATTATTAACCACGAATGGTCAAGCACCTTTTGTTACTATCTTTATGTATTTAAATGAAGCAAGATCTGAACAAGAAAAGAAAGATATTGCTTTAATTACTGAAGAAATATTAATTCAAAGATATCAAGGTGTTAAAAATGAAAAAGGTGTTTGGATTACTCCAGCTTTCCCTAAACTTATTTACGCTCTTGAAGAAGATAATATTGCTCCAGGGACTCCTTATTATTATTTAACTGAACTTGCTGCTAAATGTACTGCTAAAAGAATGGTTCCAGATTATATTTCTGAAAAAATTATGCTTCAATTAAAGATTGATAAAAATGGTCAAGGACATTGTTATCCATGTATGGGGTGTAGATCATTTTTAACTCCTTATGTTAATGATGAAGGTAAACCTCAATATTATGGTCGTTTTAATCAAGGGGTTGTCACTATTAATCTTGTTGATGTTGCCTTATCTTCAGGAAAAGACATAAAAACTTTCTGGAAGATCTTCGATGAAAGGCTTGAATTATGTTATAGAGCGTTAATGGAAAGACATAAACGTTTATTAGGTACTAAATCTGATGTAGCACCAATTTTATGGCAATATGGGGCTTTAGCAAGACTTCAAAAAGGTGAAACTATTGATAAATTATTATTTAATGGTTATTCAACTATTTCTCTTGGTTATGCTGGGTTATATGAATGTGTTTATTATATGACTGGTAAATCTCATACTGATAAAGAAGCTACTCCATTTGCTTTAAAAGTTATGCAATATATGAATGATAAATGTGCAAAATGGAAAGAAAAAGAACATATTGATTTTTCTTTATATGGTACACCTCTTGAATCCACTACTTATAAATTTGCTAAATGCTTGCAAAAACGTTTTGGAGTTATTAAAGGTATTACTGATAAAAATTATATTACTAATTCATATCATATCGTAGTATCTGAGCATATTGATGCTTTCTCAAAACTTGATTTTGAATCACAATTCCAAAAATTATCGCCAGGTGGAGCTATTTCTTATGTAGAAGTTCCTAATATGGAAAATAATCTTCAAGCCGTTTTAAACGTTATTAGATTTATTTATGACCATATTATGTATGCTGAATTAAATACAAAATCAGATTATTGCCAAGTATGTGGTTATAATGGTGAAATTCTTATTAAAGAAGATGAAGATGGTAAATTATTTTGGGAATGTCCTCAATGTGGAAATAGAGATCAATCTAAAATGAATGTCGCAAGAAGAACTTGTGGATATATTGGTTCTCAATTCTGGAATCAAGGAAGAACTCAAGAAATTAAGGATCGTGTTTTACATTTGTAATTATGCATTATGGTGAAATAAAAAATTGTGATGTTGCTAATGGTATTGGTGTAAGAGTTTCCTTATTTGTTTCAGGTTGTCGAAATCATTGTAAGGATTGTTTTAACCAAATGACTTGGGATTTTCTTTA
>FR889347.1:20362-25777 GCA_000432895.1 Firmicutes bacterium CAG:449
TTGGGATTTTCTTTATGGTAAAGAATTTACTCAAGAAGTTGAAGATAAAATCATTTCTTTATTAGCACCAGATTATATTGATGGTTTTTCTTTATTAGGTGGAGAACCATTTGAAGTAGAAAATCAAAGAGTACTTGTTAAACTTTTAAAAAGAATTAAAACTACATATCCTAATAAAAATATATGGTGTTTTACTGGATATATTTTAGATGAGCATTTATTAAAAGAAAGTAGAGCAAGATGTGAAGTGACTGATGAAATGCTTTCTTATATTGATGTTCTAGTGGATGGACCTTTTATTGCTAGTAAAAAAAATTTAATGCTTAAATTTAGGGGCTCATCAAATCAAAGGGTTATTGATTTAAAAAAATCGCTTTTAGAAAATAAAATAGTTTTATATTTAGATTAAAAAAGTGGTAATTCACCACTTTTTTTTATATAGCCCTTTTATTCAGTTTTTGCTTCTTCTGATGAAAAATTTTCATCTACTAATTGAATATGACCTTTTGCAAGAGCAACATCAGGATGCTTGAATTTTTTTCCATTATAATCAACAACAATGTTTCCTTTGACATCGATATCAACAATTGTTCCTTCTCCTCTAGCTCCTTTTACTTTTTTTCCTATTAATTCTTTTGTTGCAGCCATTTTTTTATCTCCTTTTTTTTATTTTATCGAGCATTTTGAGTTTTTGCAATTTATTTAAAAAATTTGTGTAATCAAATAATTTATTACTGTTACTTGTACTTCAACAAGTGGGTTAACATCTTCAATTAGAGTCAAAGTATATGCATAATTATTATTCATCTTTAACAAATTTACTTACTTATATTTAGACTGAGAAATCAGTCTTTTTTCATGGAAAGATTGAGGGTTTACAAAATAAAATATATGTGTTATAATTAACTCGGTTAAAGCCGAGTCGGAATGGAGCGAATAAAAATGAATTTTATTGGAAGAACAGATGAATTAAAAAAATTAAATAAAGTTTTTTCTTTAGATGAATTTACAACATCATTGATTTTTGGAAGACGTAGAGTTGGTAAAAGTGAATTAATAAAAACTGCATTAAAAAAAAATAGTAGCATTAAAATATATTATGAATGTAAAGAAGTATCAGAAAAAAGTAATGTTGATGGATTGAGTGATATTTTATCAGAAGAATTAAATTTACCAAAATTAAAATTTGATAACATTGAATCAATATTAAAATATATTTTTGAATTATCAATTAAAGAAAAAATCATTTTAGTTTTAGATGAATATCCATATTTAAAAAAGACAATCAATGGGATGGATAGTATTTTACAAGCATTAATAGACAAATATAATACTACATCTAAATTGTCACTTGTTATATTAGGCTCATATGTTGATATAATGAAAGAATTATTGTTTCATTCTAATCCTTTATATGGAAGAGTAGATTTAACTATAGAATTAAAACAAATGGATTATTATGATTCATCTTTATTTTATCCTGCTTTTTCTACTGAAGATAAGATTAAGATTTATTCAGTATTTGGAGGAATTCCATATTATAATAGACTAATAGATGATTCAAAAAGTGTAAAAGAGAATATTATAGAGTTGATTGCATCAAATGGTGCAAGACTTGAAAATGAAGTATCCATGTATTTAAATTCAGAAATATCAAAGATTGTAAATGCAAATGAAGTATTTGAGGCACTATCAAAAGGATTTAGTAAATATAGTGATATTTTATCTCAATCTCATGTTTCAAGTGGACCAACTTTAGTTGATGTTTTAGATAAACTTATTAGAATGGATGTTGTTTCTAAAACAAGTCCTATAAATGATTTAAACAATAAAAAGAAATGTGGATATTATATTTCTGATAATTTATCTTTATTTTATTATAGATATATATTTAAATATTCATCTCAAATGAAAATAATGGATCCTAATATTTTTTATGCTAAGTATATTGAAAAAGATTTTGAACAACAATATGTTCCTCATATTTTTGAAAGAATTTGCAAACAATATTTAATTATTAAAAATAAAAATGGTGAAATTGATCCTGTTTTTGAAAAGATAGGGAAATATTATTATGATAATCCTATTGAACATACAAATGGTGAATTTGATGTAGTTACAGAAGATGAAAAAGGTTATGTTTTTTATGAAGCAAAATTTAGAAAGAATCCAATAACTAATACGATAATTCAAAATGAAATTAAACAAGTAAATTTAACAGGCTTAAATTGTTATAAGTATGTTTTTATATCTCGCTCTGGATTTATGTGTGAGCAACAAGAAAACGTTCAATTAATAGATTTGAATGAATTTTATGATATTAAAAAAGCGTAACTTTATATGTGGTTACGCTTAAATATTATTTAGATTTTTTCAACGAACATATCGTAAACAAAACTTAATGGTTTACCTAATTCAAGATGTTCGATAATTTTTGCAAGCATTGGAGCCAGTGATAAAACTGTGACACGTGGATCTTTCATTTCATCTTTTAGAGGAATAGAATCTGTTGTAACAATTTCTTTGAATAAATCTGTTTTAAGTAATCTATCACTAGCAGGTTTAGAGAAGATACCATGTGTACATGCAATTCTAACATCTTTAGCACCTTGAGCAAGTAATGCTTTAGCACCTTCACTACATGATCCAGCAGTATCAATCATATCATCAATCATTAGGCAGTGTTTGCCTTTAACATCACCAACAATGTTCATAACTTCCGCTTCATTTGGTTTAGATCTTCTCTTATCGATAATTGCTAAAGAAGTATTAAGTCTTTCAGCAACTCTTCTTGCTCTGTTAACTCCACCATGATCAGGAGAAACAGTAATCCAATCAGATGTATCTACATTTGCAAAATGAGAAGCGAGTAAAGGAATTGCAGTTAAATCATCAACTAAGCAAGAGAAGAAACCTTGAATTTGAGAAGCGTGTAAATCAACACAAACAACTCTATCAACACCAGCGGTTTTTAATAAATCTGCTACAAGTCTAGATGTAATTGGTTGTCTAGGTTTTGATTTTCTATCTTGTCTAGCGTAACCAAAATATGGCATAATTACAGTTATTTTATGTGCTGAGCTTCTTTTTAAAGCATCAACAAATATTAAAAGTTCAAATAAGTGTTCAGTTACTGGATAACATGTTGATTGAACAATATAACAATTTTTTTCACGAACTGAATCTATTGGCTCACATAATATTTCACCATCAGCAAAGTGAAAGACATTTACATCCGAAACTTTGATGTGTAAGATATCAGCGATATCTTGTGTTAACTGCTTGTTAGCTGTTAAAGAAAATAGTAATGCGTTACCAATCATAAAACCCTCCAGAATTATTATAAGAAATAATTCATTTTTTATTATGTTCTTATTATAAAGCAAAATAAAATTCTCTTCTATAAATGACTAGTTTTTCTTTAATTTTTATTTTTTTGCTCTTATTTACTAGAGAAAAATGAAATAAATTGTAAAAAAATAATAATTTTAATTTATGAATGTGAATGATTAATAAAACTTTTTCATAAATATATTTAGGAGGTTTCTTTATGGAAGAAAATATTAAAAAACATTGTGTAAGTATAAATGAAAGAAAAGAAGTTTTTATTGATGGTATTTTAAAATTAGATAGTTTTGATAAAAATGAATTTTTAATTTCTACTTCAAAAGGATATTTACATATTACAGGTAAAGATTTAACTCTTGGAAATATGGATATGGAAAAAGGAACTTTATCTATTAATGGAAGTATTGATAGTGTTTCTTATTTAAATTCATCAACAGAACAAAATAAAGAAGGATTTTTTAAAAAATTATTTAAATAATGACTTTATTTGAACAGTTCCAAACAATAATTGGTTCTATTGTTTTTGGCTTTGCTTCAATGCTAATTTATACTTTTTTTAATCGTTTATTTTTTAATAAGAAATTAATTGTTTTTAAATTAATTTTTGAAACAATATTATTTTGCTTCATCGCGTATTTATATTATATTTTTATTAGTGAATATGGTTCAGGAATATTTAATATCTTTTATATTTTTTCTTTAATTTTAGGATCATATTTGTTTTATCGATTTTATGCTTATTATTTTGAATCATTTTTTGAAAATATTTTTTCATTTTTAAGTAAAAAATTAATTAATCCTATAAAATTGAAAATTAAGAAAATTCATGCTAAATTAAAAGTAAGGAAAAAATATGAAAAAAAGATTAAGCAAAAAAACAAATAGATTAATTAGCATTTTATGTTTAGGCGTATTTTGCTTATCAATATCAATGCTAGGGATTATGGTTGGTAAGATTTGTAAAATATATTTTGAAAATCAAGAATTGAACCAAAAATATGAAGCAATAAAAGAAGAAGCTGAAAGAATTGAACAAATCTATAATAATGTTGATGATGAAGGCTTTTATAATGTTTATGGTAATGGTGATATGATTATTTATGGTGAAAACGAAATAATCATTATCCCAAGATAAGTGGAAGGACTTAAAAATAAATTTATCTATTTAATAATAAGTTAATTATTTTTAATAACTTCTTTTTTCTTTCATACAATGTGTTTCTTGATATATTTAAAAGTAATGTTAATTTATATTCTGTGATTTCTTCTTTGTTAACACATAGATAATAAAATAATTCGTTTAATTGAGAATTTTCAATCGAATCATAAATGGTTAAGAATTTAATAACTATTTCTTTTTCTTCAGTACTTAACATAATTTTTTGCATAAATTTTACTCCTTTTTTTGCTTTATTTTTTTGCCCTTCCATTAGTAATTGGAATTAGGGCAGGCAAAAAATTCGCTTTTTTGAAAACAACGTAACTTTTTGCATAAAAAAATTAAAACAACGTAGATTTTTATATAAATTTTTTTCCTAAATAAAATTAATTATCTACTATTTTTGAAAGTTAAAATTAGCTAATCTTTTCTTCCTAATTTCATTATAAATTAAATAAAATAAAAAAATGTCCCGATATTTTGGGACATATAATATTGTGTTTATTGTTAACTTTTATAAAGCAAATATTTTTACATTTAATTTTCATCATATATGTACGATTTAAAATAATTATCTAATAATTTTTTGTATGTTGGAGCCTCTGCAAATCGTACAAATTCTTTATTTGAATTAAATTCTACAAAAATATCATAAGCTTTATCTTTTAATTTCGAAAAAAATATTAAATAAAATTTATAGTTAATAAAAATATTAATTAATTCAAAATTGAAATTTTTTAAATTTTTGTCTAATTTTATAATTTGCATCATATTTTAAAGATTCAATTTCTTTGTTATTTAGCATATTATATTTTTTTAGAATTAAAGCTGTTTTATATCTAGTTGTTGATGATAATCCATTTTTAAAGAAAAACTTCAAATCAATAAGCAATTTTTCATCAATATTT
>FR889347.1:25787-27265 GCA_000432895.1 Firmicutes bacterium CAG:449
AGTGCCTAGAGCATTGATATTCTTAATTATTTTGTTTTAAAAACTCATATAATATTATATCAATTTGTGATAATTTTATCTTTTTATCAAAACAAGCATTGATAATAGAATGAAGTTGATTTTTTGTTGAAGAATCAAGGAAATCAGTTTTCAAGTAATTTAAACGATTTCCATTGTTATTAATAACTAAATTGATTTTGTCAAATTCGATACCTATTTCTATAATAATATTATTTACTTCTAGCTCTATTTCTTCTTCTCCGTTACAGAAAGAATATCTATATTTACATATAGTAATTAGATTTTTTAATTCTTTTTTATATTTCATAATATCTCCTAAAACATGATATTTAAATACTTATATCCATTTTATACAATCGTTCCCATCAAATAGTAAAACTCATATAATTTCTACTGGCCGTCTATTTTACAGTCAACAAGTTTAAAGCCAAAATTCATCGTTATTTCGATAGATACTTGATTATGATGCATTTATATTGTAAGTGCAACATTTTAATTTATGAAAATTTTTATCGATTGAAAATGTAGGTAGTAATCATTGTAATAACATAAGTAGTGATGCATAAATATTATTTTTGTATCAATTGCATTATATCATATTTTAAATGTAAATCATTTAATAATATTTATTGGTATTTTATCATTTTTAATAGATGATTTATGAATAAATTCAGTTACAAAAAATACCTCTTTGCTTTATTAGCTTTAGAGGTATTGAAGTTCTATTTGCGAGGTTTTATGTTAAAAAGAGCCATTAATTCATTGTTTTTCGGAAACCAAATTATTTGGTTTAGATTTGTTTGAATGATTATGCATGTTTTATAGCATTGGATTAATTTTATGTTATTGAATTTAAGTCTATTTATAGTTTTATTGGTAATATTTTCAAAAACAAATTCATCATTTTCTTCAGAAATTAAATACTCAATATTTCCTTGTGAATTAGTATTGCTAAAAATAATTTTAAGATTTTTTTTGTAGAATAAATAGCATCTTACAATTATAAAAAGAGATAGAAGAAAAAGACAAAGAATTCCGTATCCATAATATAAAGCTTCTCTATCTGATAGATATCCAACTAATAAAAAATAAATAATTGGTAAGAAACATACAAACAAAATAATAAATAATGGTTTGCATGAAAACCAAACTAATTCTTTTAAATATAAATTTAAATCTTTTTGTTTAATTTCAGCTTTTATCATAAAAATCTCCTTTGTTAATTTTTTAAAAAGCAAATATTTTTACATTTCATTTTCATCATATATGTATGATTTAAAATCTAATAATTTTTTGTATGTTAGAGCATCTGCAAATTGTGCAAAAAATCGTACAAATTCTTCATTTGAATTAAATTCTGCAAAAATACTATAAGCTTTATCTTTTAATTCCAAAAACAATATTAAATAAAATTTATAGTTAATAAAAATATTAATTAATTCAAAATTGAAATTTTT
>FR889348.1:0-2842 GCA_000432895.1 Firmicutes bacterium CAG:449
CAGTCTCAGTCGTCGGTTATATGGGATTCACACAAAAGGCTAAAGATAGCAATGCTGCAACAGAATTAGCACAAGCTAAAACAGTTGTTACAACATCATTGTTAGATGGAAAAGACACTAGTTATTCATATAATGCAAAAACTGGAAAATTATATGCATTAAATTTGACAGCAAATACATTAGCGGGTACTACATTTAAAACTCATTTTGCTGATTTAGAGGCATTAAAGGGTGAATTTACAATTGCATTAGGTGATGCATCAACAATTGATACAACTGGTACAAATAATGATTATGTCTTTACATCAATTACATACACTGTAAATGGTGGAACTGCTACTTGGACATTCTAATTCACTAAACTAATTTTTACTAAAACCATAGGCTCATCATATTTTGATGAGCCTTTAATGATAATAAAAGAATATGCAAAAGAAAAAGGGAATGACATTAATTGAAATAATCGTGGCAATTGCTTGTTCAACAATTGTTATAGGAACTATTGTTAGTTCTCTTTTATTCGTGACTAGAATTAATGATCAATTACTTAATAAAAGTTCTACACTATATAAAGTTGAAGCATTAAAAAAATATATTATTGAAAATTATGAAACGGATATGGAATTTACTTGTTCTGATGGTAATGTGTTTTATAATGATAAAAAAATAGTAGAAAATTCACTTATAAATGCTGTAAAATTTAATAGAGAGATTGAATATGGTATTGAATGTAATATAGTTTATGCTGATGTAAGCAATTATATTTTTACATTTAAAAAATAGGGGTGAATATAAATGGAAATAGCTATTATATTTATTGCAATATTATTAGTAATTATTGGAGCTTTTGTTTTAATTAGATATGTTAAAGTTAAAAGTTCTCTTGATGATGAAAAGAAGTTTTTTTCTTTACCTGATAGAAATAGATTAGAATTAATTTATTGTGATATTGGTGATCCATTTATTGAAGCTAGATATTTTAAAAATGATAAAATGATTTATTCTTATCATATTGATTTGTATCCTAGTCAAGTTGAAAAAGGTAAGATTACAAATATTGATGAAATTGTTAAAACTTTAAAAGAGCATTTTCCTGATAAGTATTCTATTGTTTTATATATTTGTAGTGATTTAATTTTTAATGATATTAATTCTTTACCTAAGATTAATTTTAATAGAGCGGTTCAATTAAAAAATAAAGAAATCAAGAATGATTATGATAAGTACAAGGAAAATTATAAAATTATTGAAAATTCTTATAAATATAATTTAGGAATTGTTTTTAATGATTATTTTGTTCCTAGTGAGATTATCAATAGTTTTCGTCAGATTGCTAAAGGTTTAAATTCTAAGATTAGTAAGACTCATTTGTATGGGGAGTATTTATTTAGTTGTTTGAGGAAAGTTATTAAAAATGATTATGCTTTTATTTATACTAGAGGTTCAATGGCTACTTTCATTTTAGTTAATAATTCTAGACTTGTTTCTTGTTGGAGTTTTAAATGTGAAAGTGCTGAAGATGTTATTAAAACTTTTGTGTTAATTATTGGTAAGCATGAATTAGAGATTGAAAAGAAAGTTATTAATGAGATTTATTATGATTCTGAGTATGAACTTTCTTTTGGTAGTTATGTAAGTAAAAAGATTTCTCTTGATGAAATTTTACAGGAGTCTAAATAATGAAAAAAGGGTTTACTTTAATTGAGGTTCTTGTTTCAGTTGGAGTATTTTTACTTACTTTTGGTGTGATTCTTTCTACTTATTTATTATCAGTTAATAGTGTTCATAAGTATGAAGAATATCAATTTTTTGAAAATATTTGTATTACTATTGATACTATTTATGATACTAAAAAAATTGATGGTGTTAAAGCTTACTTTAATAATAAAGAATTGGTTTATTATAATAGTAGTTATGAAATGGTTGATAATGAAGATAAGTATAGTTTGTCTTATACTTATAATGATATTTTAATTGTTTCCATCAAAAATAATGAAAAGAATTATTTTGTAATTGAAAATTTAGATTATGGAGTTAGTAAAGCATTATGAAAAGAGATGGTTATGTTTTATTAATTACTATTGTAATTACTTTATTATTAACTCTAACAACAATTACTTTACTTACTGTTGTTTATCGCTATACTGGAACTATTGCTCGTGAATTAGAAAATTTAAGGGAGTTTGTGATTAAGTGAATATTATTATTGGTGTTTTTCTTTTTATATTAGGAACGGTCTTAGCTTCATTTATTGGAGTGGTTATTTATCGTGTTCCAAATAAGATGAGTATTGTTAAACCGGATTCTTTTTGTCCTAGTTGTAAAACACCAATTAAATGGTATGATAATATTCCTCTTTTAAGTTATCTTATTTTAGGTGGTAAATGTCGATATTGTAAAGCTAAGATAGGTATTAATTCATTTTTACTTGAATTAAGTGGGGGAATTTTATTTTTATTAGCTTTTTTAATGTATCATTTATCTGTTGAATTAATTTTTGTGGAATTAATTATTTGTATTTTACTAGTGATATTTGGAATTGATTTTAATCATAAGTTTATTTATGATTGGTCTTTAATTATTTTCTTTGTATTAACTTGTGGACTTCTTTTATATGTTAGTTTGGTTAATAAAGAAGTTCCGATTAAGAATTTTATTGGTTTTGGTATTGGCTTTTTTTCTTTTTTATTTATTAAATTAGTTGCTTATTTAATTACTAAAAGAGATTGTTTAGGAACTGGTGATGTCATTTTAATGGGTATTGGGGGATTTCTTTTGGGATGGCAAAATTGGTTATTATCTGTTTTAGTTGGTAGTGTACTTGGCAGTGTAATTGAATTAA
>FR889348.1:2853-4181 GCA_000432895.1 Firmicutes bacterium CAG:449
GTAATTGAATTAATTTTAATTAAATTAAAGAAAAGATCAAGAGAAGAAGAAATTCCTTTTGGTCCTTATTTAGTTATTGGTATTTTATTTAGTTTATTATTTGGTGAAATTATACTAAATTGGTATTTGAGTTTGGTGATTTAATATGGCGAAATATAGATGTTTAGTTATTAATAATGCTGGTAAAAGAAAAAATATTGTTTATGAAGCAAATGATGAATTTACTTTAAAAGCGAAGTTAAAAAATGAAAAAACTATTTTACTTAATTATGAGTTAGTTAAAGAAAAGAAGGTTAATACTTTTTTTGCTGTTTCTAGTAAAGTTAAAAGGAATGAAGTTATTACTTTTTTAAGGCAGTTTGCGGTTATGGTGAAAGCTGGTATTCCTATTAGTAATTCATTAAATACTTTAAGAAATCAAAAATTTACTAAAGCTTTTAAAAAAGTATTAAATACTTGTTATCAAGATGTGCAATCTGGTGTTCTTCTTTCTGATGCTTTTAAAAAACATAGTAAAGTATTTCCTGATTTTTTTGTAAAGATGGTAGCCATTGGTGAAGTAACTGGTTCATTAGATAGAGTTCTAGAAAATATGGCTGATTATTATGAAAATGATCGTAAAGTTAAGCAAAAAGCAAAATCAGCAATGATTTATCCAAGTATTTTACTTGTTTTAATTTTAGTTGTCGTGGTTTTTATAACAATGTTTATTCTTCCTCAATTTGAATCAACAATTAAAGAATTAGGAGGAAATGTTCCTACAATTACGCTTGTTATTATGGATATTTCTCGATTTGTTAGGGATTATTTTATCTTTATTTTTGGTGGTTTAGCTGTTTTTATTGGTTTGTTATTTTTATTTTTTAAAAAGACTAAAGCTGGTAAATATGCTTTTGATTATATTAAATTATATTTTCCTTTTATTGGTAAAATTCAAAAGAATTTAATTACTTCCAGATTTGCAAAGGCTTTTATTATTCTTCTTGATAGTGGTATGAATATGACTGATTGTTTAGATAATTTACAAAAGATGTTAGATAATGAAGTCTTTTCAGAAAAATTTAAATATACTACTGATGAAGTTAAAAGAGGTAGAAGAATTGCTCAATCAATGGAGAATATTAAAATGTTTCCTCCAATGTTAACGGAAATGATTAATGTTGGTGAAAAAAGTGGAAATATTGAAGAAGTATTAAAAGCTACTAGTAAATATTTTGATGAATGTGTTGAACAATCTGTTAGTAAAGCAACAGCTGCTCTTGAACCAATTATGATTATCTTTTTAGGAGTAATTGTTGGAATTGTTATTTTAGCGGTTTTACTTCCAA
>FR889348.1:4204-7478 GCA_000432895.1 Firmicutes bacterium CAG:449
CAATTATTGCTTTGATGAATAGTATTTAAGGAGGATAGATATGTTATTTAATGAATTGTTTGGTAATTATTTAATCCAAAAAAAAGTTTTAAAAGAAAATGTTATTAAAGAATATATTCTTAAGTCTGATACTAACCATAATGCTTTACAAATTGAATTAAGTAAAGCTCGTTTAGTAAATGATGAAATTTTATACCGCCATCTTGCTGATTTTTGTTTATTAAAATATCGTTTTATGCAAATATCAGAAGTAGATTTAGATTTAGTAAAAAAATATCCTCTTGAAAAAATGATTGAACTTAGAGTACTTCCAATCGAAGATAATGAGGAAGAAATAACATTTTTAATTGGCAATATTTTTAGAATTGAAGACATTGGTCAATTTAAATATTTAAATAATAAGAAATTAAATTATGTAATTACTCCAAGTGCTCAAATGGATAAATTGCTTGAATATGTTACTAACAAGATTCAACAAAAAGAAGTTCTTTCCGATTATTCTTCTACAGATAGTGATATTACTGAAGCAGATCCACAAGGTGAAGTCTCTATTGATGCACCAGTTATTAAATTATGTGATTCGATTTTAAAAGAAGCTGTTAGTAGAGGTGCTTCAGATATTCATATTGAACCTTATGAAAATAAACTTGTTTTGAGATATCGTCTTGATGGTTCGTTAAAAAAAATGGATGATATACCTATTCATTTATATCCTGCAATTTTAGCTAGAATTAAAATTATGGCGGAAATGAATATTGCTGAAAGAAGAATTCCTCAAGATGGTAAAATTACTTTAGATATTAATAATTTATCTTATGATTTTCGTGTTTCGACTTTGCCAACTTTACATGGTGAAAAAATAGTTATTCGTATCTATAATGTTTCTTTTGTAAGTGGTGATATTTCTACTTTAGGATTTACTTCTGATCAACAAAAACTTGTTTTAGATATGATTAATCGTCCACATGGAATTATTTTATTAACTGGTCCTACAGGAAGTGGTAAATCTACAACTTTATATACATTTTTAAGACATTTAAATAAAGAAGATACTAATATTATTACAGTTGAAGATCCAGTCGAAAATGAAATTCCAGGTATTGCTCAAGTACAAGTTAATCCAAAAGCTAATTTAACATTTGCTACTGCTTTAAGAGCAATTTTAAGACAAGACCCTAATATTATTATGATTGGTGAAATTCGTGATGAAGAAACTGCTCAAATTGCTACACGTGCTGCTATTACCGGACACTTAGTTTTATCTTCTATTCATACTAATGATGTTGCTAGTGTTGTTACTAGATTAATTAATATGGGAATTCCTAGATATTTAGTCGCTGATTCTTTACTTGGAGCTATTTCACAAAGACTTGTTAAAAAATTATGTCCAAAATGTAAAAGAAGAAAAAAGACGACATTTATGGATATGGAAGTTTTAAAAATAAATGAACCGAAAAGAATTTTTGAAGCAAATGGTTGTCCATATTGCAATAATACTGGATATTTAGGTAGAATTGGTGTTTTTGAAATAATGGTTTTAAATGATGAAATTAGAAATTTTATTATGTCAAATGAATACACTTCTGAAGGATTAAATGTTTTACTTAAAAAGAACATGATGACATTACTTGACCATGTTAGACTTAGAATTTTAAATGGTGAAACATCAATGGAAGAATTTGAAAAATTAAATGATGTTGTTGATATTAAAGGATTAGAAGAAAATCAAGATTAGAGATCTTGATTTTTTTTCATGAGAAAATATGGCTTTATTTGTTTTTATTTAAATTTATTAATAAATTTTTACTTATATGTTATACTTTAAATAAAGAAAGCGAGGTATTTTATATGGCAAATTTTTTAAACTTAGGTAATGCAAAATTTGTTTCTGATTTAAGTAATGATATTTTTGTTGATAAGTCAATGCTTATTAAGCAAGTAAATAATAATTGTGGTAAAAGTTCAAGTAAATTCATGTGCATAACAAGACCTCGTCGCTTTGGTAAAACTATGGCTTTATCAATGTTAAGAGCGTATTATTCTAAAGGATGTTCATCAAAAGAGTTATTTAAAAATTTAAAAATATATAATGATTCATCTTTTGAAAAACATTTGAATAAGCATAATGTTATTACTATTGATATGGCAGGAATTGGTACTTCTTTAGAAAATAAAAATGATATTTTAAAAGAAATTACTAATTTATTAATTGAAGATTTAAAAGAAGCATTTCCTAATATTTTAACAAATGAAGATACAATAGCAAAAGCGTTAATGAAAATTTATTCATCAACAAAAGAAACCTTTATCTTTTTAATTGATGAATGGGATTACATTTATCGAGAATTTGATTATGATACAGTAATGTGTAATAAATATACTGATTTTTTAAGAAGCATTTTTAAAAATGAATTACTTGCAGATTGTATTGATTTAGTTTATATGACAGGGATTTTACCAATAAAAAGATATAATTCACAATCAGCTTTAAATAATTTCACTGAGTATAATATGCTAGATCCATATACATTAACTGAGTTTGTAGGATTTACTGAAGAAGAAGTAAGTGATTTATGTAAACAATATAATATGGATATTAATGATATGAAACATTGGTATGATGGATATCATTATAGTGAAGTAGGTGATTTATATAATCCAAAGTCAGTAGTAGAAGCATTATCTAGAAGAAGATATAACGATTATTGGGTTTCAACTTCTTCATTAGAAGCAGTTACTAACTATATGAATTATGATAATGGAGAATTGAAAGATATAATTGCTTCTTTAATTGCAGGAAATAAAGTAAATGTTAATACTTCATTATTTAGTAATGATTTAACAAGAGTTGATTCAAAAGATGCAGCATTAACAGTTTTAATACATTTAGGATATTTAGCTTATGATAGAGAAAATGAGCAATGTTATATTCCAAATTATGAAATAAGACAAGAATTTAATAATGGAGTATTATCTTTAAAATGGCAAGAAATCGAATCACCATTATCAAAATCAAGAGAATTATTAAATCAAACAGTATTATTAAATAAAAAATATATAGAAGAAGTATTTAATAATAACTTAGAAAGATTTACAACAATATTTAATCGATTAGATGAAAATGTGTGATCAGTATTATTGAATGTTTCATATGGTTATGCTAGAAAAGAATATAACTTTTTTAAAGAAGCAAATGTAGGAATAGGAAGAGCGGATTTAATTTTAGTACCATATAGAACAAATAAACCAGGAATCATCTTTGAATTAAAAGTTG
>FR889349.1:0-1503 GCA_000432895.1 Firmicutes bacterium CAG:449
CCTACTTTTTGACTGATTACCGTTTTAATAGATTCGGCAATTTGTTGATAAGATTTATCTCTATCTTTATATCTAGTGGAGATATCGTCTCTAACAAGCAAACATAAATTATGTTGATCAAAAGGTGAATCAAGTTTCAAATAAGGTGTTGATTCATCTCCACCTAAAGTATGAATATAATAATCAATTGGAGTTAAAGTCGCCGAAAATAAAATAGCACCTCTTAATTTATGTAAAGTTGCATTAATTAACTCAGAAGAATCTAATAACCTTATATATGCTTTAATATTATTATCTTTTTTTTCGATATAAGTTATAAAATATTTATCGAGATATTCATGAATTTTCAAAAAGCGATTAATCATTTTAAAAACATCTAAAAATTCATCTGAGTTTATTTCATTATTTTCTTTTAGCACTTCTTGCATACTAGAAAAAAGTAAATCTAAATCATTATAAAATTTCATTGGAAAATCATTTTCATAAATTTTATATTCTTCATCTAAATCAAAATCTTCTAAATCAATAATAATTTTCTTTAAACATCTTTTTAATTTAGCTACTTTAAATGGTTTAACGAATTTTTGTAAGCAAACAATCTTACTTTTTTCAATACATATTGTATACATATCTTTTGTTCTTTCAGAAAGATTATGTGCTTCATCAATTAAAGAAAAATAATTTGTTTTATCATCATCAAAAAATCTTTTTAAATAAACAAGAGGATCAAATAAATAATTGTAATCACAAATAATTACATCACAATAAGTAGAAATATCTAACTGTGCTTCAAAAGGACAGATTCCATATAATAAGGTATAATGAAGAATAATGTCACGATTAATATTTTTTTCTTTTAATAAAACTTCTTTAATAACTTTATTTATTTTATCATAGTAGTTTCTAGCAAATTCACATTGTTCAGGATTACATTCACTTTTTTCTAATTGACACATATTTTCTCGACTAGATAAAACAATTGAATATGCATCTAATCCATTTTTAGATAAGATTTTCATAGCTTCATGAGCAACTTGTTTTCCTTGATTTTTTGCTGATAAATAAAATATTTTATCATTAACAAAAAACGTTTTCATACTTGGAAACATTGTTGACATAGTTTTACCAGTACCTGTAGGGGCTTCAAAAAAGAAAATTCCTCCATCACTAGCTACTTTATAAACATATTTAGCAACTTCTCTTTGTCCTTTTCTAAATTCGTTAAAAGGAAAAGTTAACTCATTAGAAGAAATATTCCTTGATTCAATATGCTTATCAATAAGACGATAAAATGATAAATATTCTTCAATATATGAATATACTTTTTGTTCAAGAGTCAAAAATAAAAAAGTAAAATCTTTAATCATTTTTGAATTATCAATTTGAGAAATATAAGTTAATCTAACACCCATTTCTTCACAAGAATACATTTTTGCGTACATATATGCATAGCAAATAGCTTGTCCAAGATGCCATTCACCTTGCGAAGAATAAAAATGTTCT
>FR889349.1:1580-1977 GCA_000432895.1 Firmicutes bacterium CAG:449
ATTATTCCATCAGCTCGACCTTGTAATAAAAAAGAAAAATTATCATATTCAATATCAGTTTCTAAAGCCACTTCGCTTTCATAACTACCATCTTGAATACTTTGATATCTTAAATGGATTCTTGTTCCTTCTTGCATTGTTTGCATATTAAAAACACGTGAATCAATATCACCTTTTCTTAAGATAAAATCCACTAATTGATGAACAGAAAGAACAATTTTTTTATCCATTATTTAATCTTACTAACTTCTATAATAGGTTCATCTATTACTTCAACTGATTCAATAACAACATTTTCAAGAGGTTTATCATTTCTAGAAGTCTTGACATTAGCAATTCTATCAACAACATCCATTCCTTCCACCACTTTACCAAAACCAGCATATTGATGATCAAG
>FR889349.1:2010-2219 GCA_000432895.1 Firmicutes bacterium CAG:449
TTTTGATGCATAATAAAAAATTGTGAACCAGCAGAATTATAATCATAACTTCTCGCCATAGATATAACTCCACGAACATGAGAAATATTATTCTCATGACCATTTAAAGAAAATTCACCCTTAATTGAATAATTAGGTCCACCCGTTCCATTACCTTTTGGATCCCCACCTTGAATCATAAATCCTTTAATAACTCGATGGAAAGTTAA
>FR889350.1:0-250 GCA_000432895.1 Firmicutes bacterium CAG:449
TTTTCATAATCATAATATCCTCTAATATATTTAGCGGCAGTAAATGTTATTTGAACATTTTTAGAGCATGAAAATAAACTTAAAATAAATGGTGCAATTAATAATTTTTTTTCATTTCTTCCTCCAAACCATTTTTACTATAATAAAAAAACTTTTATTAAATAGTAATCTAATAGACAAATATCCATCCCTTTTTCTTTTCTACTTTAAGCATACAAAAAATGTATTTTAAAACAATATAATAATTAAA
>FR889350.1:256-5262 GCA_000432895.1 Firmicutes bacterium CAG:449
CAATATAATAATTAAAAAAGCAGTTTTCTTAAAAAATAATCTAAAATAAACATTTTATCTTCATTAACATATAAATTATCATTATCTAAAATTAAATCTTTATTTTTTAACAAATCATCTAATTTATCTTTATAACAAATTAAAAAATCTTTTTTAAATAATTTTTTATATTCTGATAATGATATTCCTTTTTCTTTTCTTAATCCAAGCATTATAAAATAAAATTCTTGATCATCTAAAGATAATATTTCTTCATAATCTTGATAATTGCCTTCTAAATAAGAAGAAAGATTTTTTGTATTTGTTCTTCTTATATTGTTAATATAACTTGATGCATTTAACCCCACTCCACCATATTCATGATTGTTCCAATAAATTAAATTATGTTTTGATTGATAATTATCTTTTGCAAAATTAGAAACTTCATAACGGAAAAAACCTTTCTTTTTTAAAAAGTTAACAATAAAATCATATTGTTTTCTAATTATTTCATCATCAGGTAATTCATAATGCATATTATTTAATAAAGTAGATTCTTCAAGTTGCAAACAATATGTTGAAATATGTTTTATTTTTAAAGAAGTAAATTTATTTAAATCTTCTTCAAGTTCATTTAATGTTTGATTTTTAAAGCCATACATTAAATCTAAATTAATATCATATATATCATATTTATTTAATAATAAAATTAAATGCTTAATTTTATCAAAATCACTATCTCTATTAATTAATGATAAAATATTTTTATTAAATGATTGCACCCCAATAGACACTCTTTTTACATTATATTTTTTAAATAATTTTATTTTTTCTTCTTCAATATCTGGATTAATTTCAATTGTAATAAATGAATTATCTTGATAAGGAAGAAGCACATTAAAAAGGAACTCCTCTTCTTCATAAGATAAACTTGAAGGAGTTCCTCCACCAATATAAATAGATTTAAAAGTATAATTATTATATTTTTTTAATTCATTTTTTAAAGCAATTAAATACTTACTAGAAAATTTATTTGAATATAATAATTTAGAAAAATTACAATATGAACATATTTTGTTGCAAAAAGGAATATGAACGTATAATCCTTCTTTACTTATTTTCATCATCAGTTTTCTTTTCTTCTTTTTCGTCTTTCTTTTCAGGAACATCTACTAAAATACGAGATAAATTATCTTTAGCAATAGTTTCTTCATCTTCTTTATCGTATTCAGCTAATCCTGGGATTTTCTTTCTTAAAAAGAAAACAATTGCACCAATAACTAAAAAGATGGCAACAATTAAGAAAACCCACCAATTTTGTGTTCCACTTAAAAATATTCCTAACATAAAACTTCCTCCTATCTTACTACCGGCGTGTAGACATATTTATTTTTAACTTGTTCTTTTTTATAAAAACCTAAATTCACTAAATTATCCATTGAAGTTCTAGCGGTTTCATAAGCCACTCCTGGTTCTTTTTTATATTGAGAAATTGAATAATATTTTCCAATTGTACAATGAGAAGCATAGAACTTTGCTTGATTAGATTTTAATGATGGATAAAGCTCTAATAAATTTTCTGCAATCAAATCAACATCTTGTTCATCTAAACCAGTAGGCAAAGTTGGCATTGAAACTTTTTGTTCAAACACGACTGGATTATTACCTGAATAAATATTATTTTGATAAGCAATAAATGATTTAGTTTTTTTTATTTCATCAATTTGATTAAATTCTTGTCTAAGAGAATTAACATTTTCTTGAGTCAATAAATCATCTTCTTCATTAATAGAGTCTTCAATAATATTTAAAGCATAATCAATAAAATATGTTAAATCTAAAGATGCTTCTGATAATAAGAATTTTTTCATTAATTCATCATTATTACTATTTAATAATCTTTTTTCAAGATTCAATAAAAAAGGCACACAATCAATATTATCTTGAGCAACAATATATTTTAAAGATAATAAAGAACATTCATCATTAAAATAATCAAATGGTTTAATATAAATTAAATAAAAATAAGTAATTAAACCTTTTAATAAAGGAAATAAAGTTGAATTACTATTAAAATATAATAAATCTTTTAATAATGGTTCAATTTTATCTAATGGCGCGGCATTATAATGATGGCCTTCTTCAAGATGATCATTAGGATTATTTAAATCAATCATTCTTAAATAAGAATCAAAATCACTATAATTAATTTCTTTACGTAAAATTTTCCCATAAAACGAAGTTAAAACTTGTAAATCATATTTAGATGCTGATCTTTTTAAATAGAATTTTAAAGAAAGTAAATAATTTTTCAAAGTTAAATATGCTTGAGGCACTTCACTAGTTACATCATTAATTAGTTTATTTAAATCTTCATCATCAATTGTAATTGAATCTTGATAAGCATAATTTTTCCCTAAAATGAAAAGCGATTTATTAATGAAATTTTCTTTATTTTTTTCATCCATTTTTTCTACTAGAACCATTTGTTTAACTAGTTTTCTTTCTAAAGAAGTGACTTTTTCAATTAAAGGTAAGGTTAAACATACTGAAAATGACTTATTTTCAATCGAAAATAAATCTAAGTTTCTTTTAAAATAACTTCGATATGAAATTATTTTATTCCAAATTGTTTCAATTGAAGAAATTCCTAAAATATGTTGAACATCTTCTTTTGAAGCATATACTTCATCAGAAAAGCGAATTGCAAAATCTCTTTCCACAAGTTTCACCCCATTAGTAATATTTTAGTAGATATCAAAAAAAATGTCTAGATTAAATACTAATTTTCTACTAGCAAATAAATTTATAAAACTAATTATTATGACAAAACTTTTTATTCTTCGTCATCGTCATAAGATAAAATTGCCATAAATGCATCTTGTGGAACATCAACTGTACCAATTGATTTCATTCTCTTTTTACCTTCTTTTTGTTTCTCAAGAAGTTTCTTTTTACGAGAAATATCTCCTCCATAACATTTAGCTAAAACATCCTTTCTTACTGCTTTAATATCCGCACGAGCAATTACTTTCCCACCAATTGCAGCTTGAACAGGAACTTCAAATTGTTGTCTAGGAATAATATCTTTTAATTTTTTTACAATAACAAGTCCTCTTTGATAAGCAAAATCTTTATAAACAATACTTGATAAAGCATCAATAGGATTACCATTTAATAAAATATCCATCTTAACAAGTTTAGAAGCTTGATATTCACTAATTTCATAATCAAAAGAAGCATATCCTTTAGAATATGATTTAAGTTTATCAAAAAAATTATAAACAATTTCTGATAAAGGAAGAAGATAAGTTAGAATCATTCTTGTATCATCAATATATTCCATATCTTTATATATTCCGCGCCTATCTTGACATAAATTCATAATTGGACCAACGTATTCTTTTGGTGTCATAATTTTAGCTTCCACAAAAGGTTCTTCAATACGATTAATTAAAGTTGGTTCAGGCATTTTAGAAGGATTATCTAATTTAATCATTTCCCCATTATTTAAATAAACATGATAAATAACACTTGGCGCGGTTAAAATTAAATCAATATTATATTCTCTTTCAAGTCTTTCTTGAATAACATCCATGTGTAATAAACCTAAAAAGCCACATCTAAAACCAAATCCTAAAGCTTGAGAAGTTTCTGGTTCAAAATGTAAAGAAGCATCATTTAAAGATAGTTTTTCTAAAGCATCTTTTAAATCACCATATTTTTTTGAATCACATGGATATAGTCCGCAATAGACAGTTGGATTCATTTTACGATATCCAGGAAGAGCTTCACTTGCTAAATGTTCTTTACTAGTAATAGTATCACCTGGTCTAACATGTCCAATTTCTTTAATAGAAGCCGCAACATAACCAACTTCACCAGCATATAAAGCATCAACTTTTTCTTCATTTGGCTTTTTTATACCTAATTCAGTTACTTCATAAGTATAATTATTAGACATCATAATAATATGATCTCCAACATGTAAAGTACCTTCTTTAACAGTAATTTGTGCGACAACACCACGATAAGAATCATAAAAAGAATCAAAAATTAAAGCTTTTAACGGAGCGTTTAAATCACCTTTAGGAGCAGGTATTTTATTTACAATCTCTTCTAAAACTTTTTCTACATTTAAACCAGTTTTTGCAGATACACCAATCGCTTCAGAACAATCTAAACCAATAGTTTGTTCAATTTCTAAACAAGTTCTTTCATAATCAGCAGAAGGTAAATCAATTTTATTAATAACAGGAATAATTTCTAAATCATTATCAATAGCTAAATAAACATTAGCTAAAGTTTGAGCTTCTACTCCTTGAGTAGCATCCACGACTAATAAAGCACCTTCACAAGCCGCTAAAGATCTAGAAACCTCATAAGTAAAATCAACATGACCTGGAGTGTCAATTAAATTAAATAAATAATCTTCACCATTTTTAGCTCGATAATTTAAAGAAACAGAATTAAGTTTAATAGTAATTCCTCTTTCTCTTTCTAAATCCATTGAATCAAGAATTTGATCTTTCATTTCTCTTTTTTCAATAGCACCTGTTAATTCTAATATTCGATCTGCTAATGTTGATTTTCCATGATCAATATGAGCAATGATTGAAAAATTACGAATATGATCTAAATCGTATTTACGCATAAAACACCTTCATTTCTATTTAATATTTTACTAATAAAGTAACAATAATCAAGTTTAATTTTTATTCCAAAATAATTTTAAGTGATTTTTAATTCCTTCACAAGAATTTACTCTTTGATAATGTGACCATTCTAACTTAAATAAATCACGATATTTATATTGCATAAAACGTTCATCTATTAATAAAACAACCCCTTTATCAGTAGAACTTCTAATAACACGACCAGCCGCTTGCATTACTTTATTTTTTCCTGGATTTGTATAAGCATAATCAAATCCAGATACTCCTTTTTCATCATAATATTTTTTTATTAAATCTCTTTCAAAAGATACCATAGGTAAGCCAACTCCTACAATAATTGCACCAATTAAT
>FR889351.1:0-4996 GCA_000432895.1 Firmicutes bacterium CAG:449
CAGAAATAAATCTGCTCTAAAATATTAATTATTTTTCAAATAAATACGATCCTAAATATTGGCAATAAGACTCAAGCATTTCACCATTATTTACAGTTACATGTAAATTAGCATCTGCATTTGCTAGTTCCACTTCAAGAGGAATATTATTTTCGCTATTAAAGAAAGCTTTGTCATTTTCTTCTTTCTCAAAACTAAATGTTATGCTATCACCATAGTCATTTTCTAATAATGCTGTTCCATCTTTATTAATAGTAAGTGTAGTTGTAGAACTCATCAAATCATCCATACCAGTCCATGTTCCAACGAAAGCTTGATTTTTAAAAGCACTTTCACTTGCTGTTGGTTTTTTTACAACAATATGGATTTTTTTACTAATATTACTACCATCAGTTGATTCAACTTTAATATCAGTTTCACCTTCTTCAGCAACTGCTGTTACAGTAGCAACTCCAGTTGTAGAATTCACTGAAACTTTAGCAATTTTTGAATTAGAAGAGGTATATTTTAAAGTTTTAACATCAGCATCACTATTTACAGAGGCTGTAATGTCTTTTGTTTCTCCTTTAAGCATTTCTAATGAAGGTTCTTTTAAAGTAATGTATTTAACTTCAATTTTTTTTCTAATAGTAACTTCAATAGAATCACTTATTCCGCCTTCTGCACTTTTTGCAGTGAAAGTAGCAATCACATTTTCTTCTCCATATTCAAATTCATATAACTCAGGAACACTAACATAAATTGATTTTCCGCTACCATCAAATTCAAATCTATCATCATCACAAGACCAAACTATATCTTCACCAGTTGCATCTTTATTTGTTGTTGCATTAATTGTAAATGTTCTATCTAATCCATAAACTAACTCTGTTTTCTTTGTTGTTAATTCTAAAGAAGTAATAGCGACAAATTTACTGAATGATTGATAGTAAACTTTGCTTTCATTAATGACACCATTAACATCTAATTGATTAGAATATTGAGAACTATATTTAATTTCTAATTCATTATTGTTACCATCAGCAAATACAAAGAAATATCCATCAACATTAACATAATTCAAAACAGTATCTACTCCACCTTTTGAATAAGTTAATTGATTATTTTTAACAACAATTGTTGCTCCATCATTTCTCCATTCACCTAAAGTTTTTGTATCTAATGCTTTTAATGAAGGTGTATCTCCTTTCATTAATTCATCTCTTAAAGATACATCATTTTTAGCTTCTGATTTTAATTCGCCTTCAACTAGTGAAGATGAGCCTGTAACATAAGCATTAATACTTGCTGTGTAATATTTATAAGAAGTAAATTCGATAGTAAAGCAAGCCCAATACCACTCTTTAGTTAATTCATCTTCTTTAGTAACAACATCAGTTCCATTAAAGTAACTAACTGTGCCATTAGTTTCAATTCCCTTATAAACAGTTTCAACATTTTTACTTACCACTTCAGGATATCCTTCAATTTCAATATGATAAGTTAAGCTATCAAAATCTCCATTGACAGGTGTAGCAAATCTCAGCATCTTATTGGCATCATATTCACCATTTTGAACATAAGTTTTACCAACAGTAGCACTACTTGTGGTAGCTAACTTTTTCAAATTAATGCCAACATTATTTTTTTCTTCACAAGATAAGATTAAATCTTTATTTTCTTTAATTAATGTTTGTTTAGGAGCAAATGAAGTAACTAGAAGTAATCCACATCCTAAAACTAATAATTTCATTTTTTTCATTTTATTAAGTTCCCCTTTTATTATAAAGATAAGTCTGGATTTCCTCCAAATTGATGATTGCCATCGGATTTATTCACAGCTCCAGAAGTAAAAATAGCATCATTTAATTCAATAACTTCTACTTCATAAATTGGTTTTAAATACTTTTTCTTTTCCATCAAAATTTCCCCTTTCAGAAAATAGAAATAACCACAGTT
Source organism: Firmicutes bacterium CAG:449 (assembly GCA_000432895.1). Lineage (GTDB taxonomy): Bacteria > Bacillota_I > Bacilli_A > RFN20 > CAG-449 > CAG-449. Next base: position 1,939 of record FR889351.1, read on the forward strand.
AGTTATCACTAACTAAGATTATATTTATTTATTTTATTTTTATAAATATTTTATAAAAAAATCTATAAAAAAATTCAGCTTTTTTAACTTTGGCTGAATTAATATTATTTTTTTATATATTTTTATTATGTTTTCTAATAATTGATTTGAAATTAATCTTTCTAATGGCGATATCTATAATAAATAATATAATTGAAGTAATTAAAAATTCGATAATCAAACTATGTTCACTTCGATTAATAATTTCTTCATTATTTAATACATAGTCCACTTTATCAGTTACTTTTCCACGATCTTTAGTTAATTTATAAAGAAGTGATTCATCTTTGGTAGTAAATTTATCATATTCTTTAGAATAAGAAAAATAAAAGTTTTGTTCATCTTCAACTTGAACATTTATCGATGTATAAGAAATATTCATTTTATATAATCCCACTTCATTTGTAGTAAATACACCACTGAAAAGAGAATTTTTATATTCTAAGTATTTTTCTTCTTCTTGTCCACTTGGGGAAGTAACTTTGACTTTAACAAAACCATTATCATTATTATTCGATATTGATATATTAATATTTGAAGTAAATCCATTATTAATTATATTTGTATCAAAAACTGATCCATTTCTTTCTAATGGTAACGAATTACTAACCACATTCATTAAAAATTGTTTTCCTGAAGCAGATCTTCTAAATTCTTTAGTCCAATTATCACCAATATTACTAGTAAAACACGAAACTTTTCCTTTACCATAAGACCAATATGCATACAATGGAACTTCTCGAGTTCCACCTTCTTCATTAGTATATGTAACAGTTAAGACTGTATTAGCACTTGATTTAATTCTTGAATAATTATAGCCAAGAATATGGCTTAGTGAAGTAATATCCTTAATTGTATCATCATTTTTTTCTTTAATGTTAATATTAAAATCACCTTCAATTTTGGTATTTGCTACTTTATCCGCTACACTAGTAAGAATGATTTTTACAATTTCACTAGCTTGGTTAACATAATAATAAGTTCCTCCACTAACAGCAATTAAATCTTTTAATAAATCTTCACCTTCACGACAAGAAATATTAATAAAAGAAGTAATGATGTTATCTTTTTTCATGTTATTAAGAGTTTTATAAATATTTTCTTCACTATCATTTGGTTGACCATCGGTTAAAAATAAAATTTGTTTATCATCGATATTTATATTTCTTAATTGTGAATAAGCCGCATTTAATCCTACATTAAAATTAGTTGAAGCTGAAGCACCTACAAAAATAGAATTAGAGCCATCTAAACTAATAGTATCAATTGCTTTAATAATTTCTTCTTTATTATTAATAGAAGTTAATGGTTGAATTACTTTAGCATCAGTAGCAAAAGAAATAATACTAACATAATCTTTTTCATTTAATAAATCTAAGCATGCTTTAGCGCCTTCTTTAGCCATTTTTAGACGATCATCAGTTTCCATAGAATAAGAAGAATCAACAATAATAGTTAACGCTTTCGCATCACTTTGTTCAAATTGAACTGGTAATAAGCCATTATATTTACTCATATAATCAGTTCCAGTTGAATAAGTTGCCCCAAAAGTTAATAAAGATTTACCATAAAAAGAAACAAAATCATTTAATGAAGAAGTAAATTCATCAGCTTTATTAATTTGAGAAATATTAATATTAGATAAAACAATTTCATCATATTTACATAATTCAACAATTGAATATGGAGTCTCTTGAATTGTTTTTCCTAAAGAAGCATCACTACCAATATATGGATCGATTTGATAATTATCTTCTCCATATAAATTACTATATAATTTATTTATTTCTAAATAATCAGTTGTTGTTTCTGAAACAAGTAATACATTAATTTTAGAAGCAACCTCTTGTTGAAATTTCATTATATTATTCTCTTGAATAGTATCTAAAGTAGCCTCTAATCTAACTTCATAATTAAAAATTCCCTTATTTGAACTATCTAAAGGAAAATTAATAATATTAATACCTTTAGTAAGTCTAACATCTAAAGTTTTAACTTCACTATTATTACAATACAAAGAAATTTTACTACTAGTATTGCTTGAAGATTGAATAGAAACCTTTAATTCATCTTCTTGATTTAAATAAACACTTTTTGAATAATACACATTATTAATTTGTGCTTCATAACCATCCAAAATATTATTCAAATATATTGCATCAATATAAACATTATTTTTGATTAAATCATCTAAAGCATTAAGTGCATTATTATCAGTTTGTGAACTATCAGAAATCAAAATAATTCTTTTTACTGAATCACTATTAAATAAAGAATTAGTGTATCTTAAAGCGCCTTCTAAATCAGTTGCAGTTTTATCTACAACGCTTTGTTTAACTGATCTAATTCTTCCACCTAAAGAAGTTAAGACTTCAAAATTTTTACCATAACAAATTAAACCCATCTTAGTTCCATTATCACAAGAAGCAGAGATTTGATTAATATAACTATCCATTAAATCAACATTTTCTTCATTAGAAGAAGAAACATCGGCAAGAACATATAAATCAGTTTGAGAAGCAGTATTTAAATAAGAAAAATCAGCGGCGCTTAAAGAAATCAACACACAAATAATAAGATGTAAAACCAAAGAAATAATATTTTTTGGTAATTTTCTTGATTTTTTATCAATTAAAAAATAACCAATAATAACCACAATTACTAATGGAATAAAAACTAATAGATAAAATGGATTAGAAAAACTAACGTTGCTCATAACTATACCACATCCAATCTATACTAAATAAAATTGCCGCTAGTAAGATAACAATAAATAAATTATCTAAAATGCCATCAAATTTTAAATTATTTGAATTATTAATTAAATCAATACTTGTTTGATTGTCAAATATTTTACCTTCCTCACTATCAAATTCAACATAAATTTTATATGTTTTAATTTCATTATTGATTAAAAAATCAAATTGATAAGTTCCTACTTCATCTAAAGAAAAACTAGTTTGTGAGAAATTTGTTTCTAAATAAGAAATGTTATTACTTGGTGAAATCACTTTAACAC
>FR889351.1:5057-10026 GCA_000432895.1 Firmicutes bacterium CAG:449
ACTTTATAAAATAGATTTTCTAAAGGTGATGGATTAGAATAATTTAAAAAATTTCTCATTAAAACAATATAATCATAAAGTAAAGGAAAATCAGTATTTTGAAAATCAAAAGAGAAAACTACTTCACGATTACCATAATCATTATTACCAGCAAAAATTAGAGGAATTTTATTAATACTTAAAATCGTAGTAAATTCACGATATAAACCATATTTCATATATTGGTTAATTGAAACTGAATTATTTTTAGTGTTTTTAGTTAATTCATTATATAAAGAAGATTTTTCTTGCTCATAAATAGTTTTTCCACCATCTTTTAAAGAAACACTATTTTGTACAACAAATCCTGAAGAAGCAATGTTCTTTGAAGTATTGATTAACCATATTGTTCCATCATTTGGTAATACATTAGGAGAATATGAATCAAAAATATATAAATCATATCCTTGTTGATTATGATAACTAGATGGACTTATTTCTTCAATTTTAACATTTCCAATAGCTTTTAAAATTGAACTAACATAAAAAGTACTATTCCCTGTAACAATTAATGTTGAACAAACATTTTTACTTCCTACACTATAAAGAATATTAATATTATCAAGAATTAAAGCATCAGAGTTTGTTATCTCCACTTTCATAGAAGAAAATTCTTGTTCATCAATACTAAAAGAATATTGTTTTTCTACCATTTTATTAACATTAACTTCTTGACTAACAATAAATTTATCATCTAAATAAAGATTAATATTTAAAACACTATCAGATTCATAAGAGATTAGATTTCCACTAATATTAATCTTACCTTTTCTAATTTGATATTTAGAATCATATAAAGCATAATTTTCTTCTTGTGAAGAAACATTTATTAAATCAATATTACTAACTGAAGAATAAGTTTTATCAGTTATTAAATATGTATGGCCAATTTTTTGCTCATTATAATAATTTTGGATAGTAGTTAAAGCATCTATTAAAGATGAAGAAGAATAATCTAAGGATATTTCATTTAATTTATTTAAAACTTTTTCTTTATTTTCTTCTTTTTCTAAAATAACTTTTGTTTCTTTAGAAGCAGTAATCAAAGTAAAAGTTGAACCATTACTAGAAGAATTAACTAATTCAACAATTTTTTGTTTTCCTTTTTCAAAACGAGTAATTGAGCCATTATTAATATTCATACTTCCAGAAATATCTAAAACAAAACAAACATTTTCCGCACTATTAGGAATAGTAAAAACCGGATGTGCAATGGAAATAGATAAAATTAAGACTGTTATTACTTGTAAAATTAAAGAAATTAAATCTGTTATTTTTTTTAATGGTTTCTTTTTCTTTAAAAATTTTTCACTTAAATTCCAAATATAAGTGGAAGAAACAATCTTTTCAACATATTTATTTTTTAAAATATATATTAAAATTAAAACTGGAATGCATAATAAACCTAATAAACCAAGAGGATACAAAAATTTCATTTTACGACCTCCTGTTCAATCATCTTTTTCATAAAAATATCAGTCAAACTTTCTTTAGAATTAACTAAAAGATAATTTGCTTCCACTGATAAACATAAATCACGATTTCTTTCAATAACATAATTAAGAGCTTGATGATAAGCATTTAAAACATCTTTATCAATGTTCTTTTTATAAAATGAAGATTTATTTTCTGCATCATAATAAATCATTTTTCCTTTTTTGATTGGATCAAGTTCTTCATTAGATAAAACTTGAATCAAAAGAACATCTCTTTTTTTACTTCTTAAATAATTAACCATATCAAAATAATTATGATCAGTTAAAAAATCAGAAATAATAATTGATTTTCCATCACCATAACCAACATTAGAAGGAATAATACCTTCACTTAAAAATGATTCACCTTTAAATTCAATATCGTTTAATTTATATATTGAATTTAAATAACTATCTAAACAAACAATTGAAGAAACCACTTCATAAACTTGTTTATTTTGTACATAGTAAATACTAACTTTATCAGTCTCTTTAATCGATAAATACGCTAAAGTAGAAGCTAAAAGTATTGCTTGTTTATCTTTATCATCAAAAGACATTGATTCACTAGCATCAATATAAATTTTAGTATGCATTTGTCTTTCATCAAGAAATAATTTCACGAACAATTGATCAAAACGTGCAAAAACATTCCAGTCGATTTTAGAAATATCATCACCTGGAAGATAACTTCGATAATCAGCAAATTCACAAGAAGAACCATAGGCTTTTGATTTATGATTACCACCAAATAAACCTGCTACATTATCTTTTAATGCAAGTCTTAAAAGTTCAACTTGTTCAAGAAAAGATTCATTAATAACAAATTTTGGCATAATTATTTACGTCTTTTTTGATTTTCTTTAATTAATAAACCAATAACATCATCAACTGATAAATGTTCATTGATTGCATTATAATTTATTTTAATTCTATGTCTTAAAATTGGATAAGCAAGGGCATCAATATCATCATAACTAACATTATAATTTCCATTAATAAGCGCTCTAACTTTACTAGCGGTAATTAAACCTTGCCCCGCTCTTGGAGATGCGCCATAACGAATATATTTATTAGCAACTTGATACTTATCATTTTTTAATTCAGGATGAGTAGAAGACACTAAATCCATTGCATAATATAAAATATCATCAATAACTGGAACATCTTTAGATAATTCTCTCATTTTTAAAATTGTTTGACCATCAATAACTTTTTTTGCATTTTCACTCATGGTTACTTGTGTAATATTAACAATATTCATTAATTCTTCATTAGTTGGAAAAGTCATTACTAATTTAAACATAAAACGGTCCATTTGTGCCTCTGGGAGAGGATATGTACCATCTTGTTCAATTGGGTTTTCAGTTGCCATAACAAAAAATGGTTCTTCAAGAAGATGTGTTTTATTTTGAATTGTTACTTTATGTTCTTGCATAACTTCAAGCATAGCAGATTGAGTTTTTGGTGTGGCTCTATTAATTTCATCAGCTAATACTAAAGATGCAAAAATAGGTCCTTTTTGGAAAGTTGTTTTTAAATTACCATCCTTATCTTTTTGAATAATATTAGTCCCTGTTACATCTGAAGGCATTAAATCAGGAGTAAATTGAATTCTTGAAAAAGGCAAATCCATTACTTGTGATAAAGATCTAACAAGTCTAGTTTTTCCCACCCCTGGAACACCTTCAAGAAGAACATTACCACCAGAAATAATAGCAATAATTACATTATCAATTACTTCATCTTGACCAATAACATCTTTATGAATTTCCTGTTTTATTTTTGAAATTTCATCTGCAAATTTTTTTACTTCTTCTTCACTTGCCATATTTTACCCCTTTACTACTTTCCACCATTACCATATAAAGTAGAAAAATAATCATCTATAATATCACCAATATCATCTGGAGATTCACCATCATTTTCCCCATTAACAATATCACCATAATAATCGTCTAAAACATCTCCATATTCAGTAGATGTTCCATCTTTTGAATAAACCTTATCATCACTACCATATTGAGTTTTACCATCTTCTTTTCCACCTTGGCCTTTATCATCATCTTTTTGATCGCCATCTACAGAAGAATCATCTTTCTTATCGCCATTAGGATCATCTTTAGAATCATCTTTTTGATCACCTTTTTCTCCATCATCGGATGAATCGCTATCATCAGGTTTTAAAGTATCAAGTTCTTCATCAATTTTGTTTTTTATTGCTTCATTACTTTGTTGTTTTTCCAAAGCTTTTAAAATATCTTCATAAGCTGTAGAGAAAATATTATCTAACAATTCAATATCAGCATTAATCAAACTATTAATAAACTTATTTAAAGCTTGATATAATTCATCATCTTCACTAACTCCTTCAAGTAAAGAAGTTTTTAAAGCTGTATCAATTTCATTATAATAAAGCTCTTTTTTGCTTAAATTATCTTTTATTTCATTTTTAATATTATCTAAAGCTAATTTAATTTTATCTTTATCAATGTTTTTAATTCCTTCACCAAGTAATTTTACATTTTCATTTTCAGATAAAGAAAGTTTTTCACCAATAATATTTTTTGAATTAAGTTTATCAATTATTTCATCAATTTCTTTTTTTGTATCATCAATAGTTTTGTTTTTATCTTCCGAAGAAGGTAATTCATCTTTTAAATTCTCAAGTTTATCAATTATTTCATCTTTAGTTTTATCATCTAAAGAAGAAGATTTTACTTCTTCAATAATTTTATCAATCCTATCAGAAATTGATTCTTGAGAAGTTGATGAAGATGAACTTTGATTATCATAACTTGTATTTGAATTATTTTCACTAGAAGAACTACTGCTATCTACAATATCTGCATTAACCTTTTTTTCAGGAACAAAGAAAGAACCAACACACATTCCAAGCGAAACAAACACTCCAACAAACATTGTAACAGCAAACTTCATTGGTAAAGATTTGCTAGGTATTCTTTCAAGTTTAGAAGAAGTCATTTTTCTTTGTACATTAACCACTGCATTATCTTCATTTTTAAACTTAACCATTGTTTCCACATTTTCATGTAAAGAAAATTGCTTATCTAATCTTTTAGCAATTTCTTCATCTTTAGGTTTATAAGCATTATATAAAAGATAAAATGCAATTAAAGAAATAACCACACCAATTATTAAATAAACAAAAAAATTCAAAATAAGAGGAATTCTTTTAAAAATTACAAATAAAACCGAAGTAATTCCTAATCCAAGCGACACAGAATATATAATTGACTTAATTAGATGTTCTATCATAATTTTCTTTTTAAATTTATTAAAATTTTCATCCATATTTATCACCTTATTACATAAACAAATATATTAATGTTATAGAATATTTTATTAACAAATTACTTTTATGTCAAAAAAAACAATTTAAATTTTAATTTTATATTTTAAATATAGATAATTTATTAATTATAATATATAGA
>FR889352.1 GCA_000432895.1 Firmicutes bacterium CAG:449
TGACTAATGTTATATCTATTCCAGTAGGAATAATTGATAATAAAGTTAAATCATTTGAATTTTGTGCTAAAGCAACTAATACAGAAAAATATCCTATTGCATATATAGTTAATGGTAATCCAAATACAGGTAAATCATCAGCAATTGATGCTTTAATATTTAATGGAGCCATGAAATATTCTCCAGATGATTTAAATTTTTATTTAATTGATTTTAAAGATGGTGTCTCTAGTGAAAAATATATTACTACTTGTAAAATTCCTCATATTAAATATGTAGCTGGTGGAAGTAAACAAGAAGATGCAGAAATTATTTTAAATACTCTTTGTAATCTTAAAGAAGAAAGAAACAATATATTTAAAAAATTACACGTTGAAAATATTGTTCAATATAATGATTTAAATGAAAATAATCATATGCCGAGAATTATCGTGGCTATTGATGAGTGTCAAGAAATATTTAAAGATACTAAAGATATTTATTCAAAAGCAGATGAATTGACTAATTTATGTGATGATCTTGTTAAAAAAGGGCGTTCAACTGGCATTCATTTAATTTTTTCATCACAATCACCTGATCCCAAAATGATGAATAGAATTAGTAAATTTGCAGAAGGAAGAGTTTGCTTTAATTGTTCTAGTGATGATGCACAAATGCTTTTAGGTAATAAAAGAGAAAATGCAGAAAAATTACTTAGAGAATGTGTTTATCCAGGCACTGCCTTAATTAGTGATGATTCAGGAGTTAATTGTAAAAAAATTATTTTTTCATATTATGGAAATGATAAAAATGCAATTGAATACGCAAAAAAAATTCGTGAAAAATGGAAAGATTATAAATTTGATGCAGTAAAAATTGGTGAAGTAAAAAAGATATATGCTCTTGATTATTTTAAAGAACATGGTATTGAAAATTTATTATCGAATAATGGAATTCCATTTGGAGAAGATTATTTTACTCATAAACCAGCATATTTTAAATTTAATGAGTATACTCATTCATTGATGACTTTTGGTGAAAATAGTTTTATTTCTTCAGATATTTTGACTTCGATAATTATTAAAGCTTTGCATGATAAAAGTGAAATTAAATTACTTGATGCTTCTAAAAAAGAAATATTGTTTAATAGATTTGCAGGAAATAATAATATTAAATTTTATAAAAAAAGTGAATATTTATCATTATTAAAAGAATTAGATGATGAAGCAAATAAACGTATGAATGGTGAATATAATGTTCAATATGTAATTATTAATGGCTTAACATCTATTCCTCAATTTATTAATGATGAAAAATTAAATGAAAATAAAATAGTGTATGATGAAAATGATGTGAATGCGAAATTAAAACAAGCGTATGCGTATGCAAGTAATAGTTCATCTTCAAAAGATATTTCTGGCAAAGATACTATCAAGGATATTCTTATTTCAAAATTAAGTTCTACAACAAATTTATATTTAATTTTTACAATAGACAGACTTGCTTCTATTCAATCATTTAATAGTTGTATTAGTGATAATGTTGATTTAAAAATTTACCATTCTGATGGTGAGAAATTTATGGAAAATATGTCTTATGTAGCGGGCAATTCTATTTCTAAAATAACTTTAACAACTTGTAATCCAAATCTTGTT
>FR889353.1 GCA_000432895.1 Firmicutes bacterium CAG:449
GTTAATAAACTACTTGCATCTTCATCACAATAAATAACTACATTATCATGATCTTTTAAAATAGAAGCTGGTAATAATGTGGTTTTTTCTTTTTCAATTAAATCACAAATTGCTCTTGCTTTATTTTTTCCTGTTGCAATTAATACTATTTTTCTTGCTTGCATTATGGTTTCTAATCCAGAAGTAATCGCCTTTGTAGGCACTTCTTCAAGAGAAGAAAAAAATCTTGAATTATCTTTTATTGTAGAATTTTTTAATTCCACAATATGCGTTTTTTCATTAAACATGGTTCCCGGTTCATTAAACGCGATATGTCCATTACTTCCTATTCCTAATATTTGATAATCTATTCCACCATTTTGTTTTATTTCTTCATCATATTTTAAGTAGTTTTCTTCACTTGGAAAATGAGTATTATTAATATCTATATCTACTTTTGAAAATAAATGCTCTTTCATAAAATAGTGATATGATTGCTTATTTTCTATATCAATATTCAAATATTCATCTAAATTAAAACTTATAACATTTTTAAATGACACTTCTTTATTTTGATATGCTTTAACTAATAAATCATATACACCTATTGGTGATGATCCTGTTGCTAATCCTAATACAACTTTATTTTTACTATTTATTAAAGTTATTATTTCTTCAGCAATAACTCTATCAATTTCTTCTTTTTTTAATATCTT
>FR889354.1:0-3037 GCA_000432895.1 Firmicutes bacterium CAG:449
ATGTATTGTTTTTTCTAAATCTATTTAACAATAAAAAAACAATTGATGAAATTGCAAGTTATTTTGAAATTAATGATTTACTAGATAAAAAAATCTATTTATTAGATGATGAAGAAAAATTAATTGTTAATTTAATTTGCCTATATTTAAGTGGATATCAGTATATTTTTATTTTTGAAGCAAATGAAAAATGTAATGAAAGATTAAATAAAATAATTATTCAATTAAAGAATTTTATGTCATTTATTTTAGTGGATTTTAATTTTAATTCTAATTTGATTTTTGATAAAGAGTATATTATTTCTAAAGATAAATTAGAAATAAATGGTGAAAGTAAAAAAATAAAATTTGACTATATCAATAATGTTGTTAATACAAAAAGCCTTAAATTCGAAACAAATTGGTTATTTTGTTTATGTTTAACATTCATTTTAATTTTTGTTAATTTATTTAATTTTACTGGTTTTAATTCTTATGAAGAATATATGAATAAAATTGATATTCCGGAAGTTGATTATACTTTATGTGTACTTCCAAATGAAAATTTTTATATAGAAAATAGAGATTATTTTTTGTTTTATAAAAATAAATATATAGCAATTGATCCTATAAATAGAATAGATGTGTTTGACCTTCGTAAATATTTTAAAGAAAATGATATATTAAAAACTGTAATAGAAAATGAAAAAGATGTTGCTTTTATTAGACATAACGATAATGCTAATTTTTATAAAGTATTATATCCTATTCGATCAGAAATAAAACTATATTATGATTTTGATGAATTAAAAGATTTTAATATTATTGCAGGAACTAAACCACATGATTATCTTTTAAAAGCAACTGAGAACTATAAGTTTGCTAATTTGTTGATATCTCGAAAGTATGCAGATGAATTATTAATAAGAAATGATCGAGATTACAAAACGTATGATGATTTAATTGGAAATATTTGTTTTGAATACGGAAGAGTTGTTAAATTTGATGACTATTATAATGATAAATTAAATGATCAAATTTATGTTCCTCGATCAAATGTTATATGTGGTATTTTTGATAATGAAAGTGAATATAATGCATATTCATTAATGAAGTCTGATTATGTTATAGATGATGACTATAATTATAAATTAGTACAAGTTAAAGATGATTGGTATTTAGATAAAGATGTACAATTTGACGGGTTTAATTTTTTAAGATTTAAAAGTAAAGAATCATTATTTAAAATGGCATCAATTTTTAAAAATAAAGGATATTATGTTTCTTATGTTCCTTATACAAACAAAGGAGTGCATTGCAATGATTATAGTGATAATTATGATAATTTACTTATTGAATATCAAAATAAATATATTGTTAGAGGTATTTTAATTATTGCTTTAGTAACATTAACAATCTTATTATTAGCATTTGAAAAATCAAAAAGAAATAATACTTTATTAATGTATGGTAAGAAAAAGTTTATTATATTTTTCTCTTTACAAGTGATGATAAGTTTTATAATTGCTACTAGTATTGGTGTAGGAATTTCATTCTTAATATCTTTAATTAAAGGAAATATTATGTTTAGGTTTAACTTGATATATTTACTGATAAGTTTAATAGTTAGTATTCTTTATGGAGGAGTATATTATTTTATAAAATATTATAAATTGTATAAAACAAGAAAGTTAGGTTAAAAATAACCTAATTTTTTTATGTTACTTATTAAAAATATTAGCATCTTTTTTCTTTATATTAAGTATATCAAGAGCTTAATTTATTTAAAGATTATAAAAATTAGCAAATAGGAAATAAAAGTATTTGGTGAAAATTTTCTTTCAATTTTAAAAGAAAAATAGATAGTCAATATTTGTTTAATGTGGTAAGATAATTTTATAACAAAGGAGAACGAAAATATGCCAACACCACATAATAATGCAAAAAAAGGAGATTTTGCAAAAACTGTTTTATTTCCTGGAGATCCATTAAGAGCAAAATATATTGCGGAAACCTTTTTAGAGAATGTTAGACAAGTTAATACTGTTAGAAATATGTTTGCTTATACAGGAACTTATCAAGGAAAAGAAGTTTCAGTAATGGGTTCAGGAATGGGAATGCCATCTCTTGGAATATACGCTCACGAATTATATACTCAATATGGAGTAGAAAATATTATTAGAGTTGGAAGTTGTGGAGCGTATTCTAAAGATTGTAAGTTATTTGATGTAATTATTGCTCAAGGTGCCTCAACAAATTCTGCTTGGGCTCATCAATATGATTTACCAGGTACTTTTTCCGCTCTTGCAGATTTTTCATTATTAAAAAAAGCTTATGATAAAGCTCTTGAACTTAATATTAATCCTCATGTTGGAAATATTTTATCAAGTGATATTTTTTATAATGATCGCCCAGAAGTTTGGAAAAATTGGGCAAGAATGGGAATTCTTGCTGTAGAAATGGAAACATATGCTTTATATTGTATTGCTGCTAGTTTAAATAAAAAAGCATTAACAATTTTAACTGTTTCTGATAGTTTTATTTTTTCAGAAGAAACAACTGCTGAACAAAGAGAAAAATCTTTTAAAGATATGATGAAAATTGCTCTTGAAATAGCATAATTATGATCCTTGGATTAATCATTTTTTTAGTTGTTTTATTTATATTAATTGTTTATTTGATGTTTTATCATCAAATCTCTTTATTATGCGAAAAAATAATTTTTAAACATAAAGTAGCAAAAAAACTATATAAAATTGCTAAAGATAATGATTATTATTTATTAAATAAAGTTGCTATTAATATTGAAGGTAAAATAATTCATTTTGATCATTTATTGTTTGCTAATAAATATATTTATTGTATTGGAGTTAATTATTATAGTGTTGCAATTAATGGAAGATTAAATGATAAAAAATGGTTTCATTATAAAAGCAATAATGGATTTGATTATATAAATAATCCAATGCGTATTCATCGTGAAAGAGTTAATTATTTTTCTTCTTTAACAGGTTCGAGTAGCGATATTTTTGTGTCTACAATTGTAATTAATGATTCT
>FR889354.1:3067-3747 GCA_000432895.1 Firmicutes bacterium CAG:449
ATAATAATTATAAATATGATAAAATAATTAATTTAAAAAATTTAAGTAGATTAGTTAAAGATTATGAAAATGAAAATGTTGAGGTAATTGATCCCTCAACATTAGATAAATTAGTTCACGATGTATATGAAAAAGGTATAGAGAAATAGTTATTTAACTTTCTCTATTTTTGTTTCCATTGATTCTGATAAATTTATAAACAAGAGAATAATGTTAATTATTCCTGCAATTGCAATAATACAATAAATGATTCTTGTCCATATATTTACTTGATTCATGGTAATAAATTTTACTAAGTCAAAATCAAATAAGCCGACTAGTCCCCAGTTAATTGCACCAAGTATAGTTAAAATTAGGCATGGCTTTTGTAGAATGTTCATAACTTCCTCCTCGTTATTTATTATGTGTTCATAAAAAAATAAATATTCATAACATATTCAAAAATTTTATTTCATATATTGTTTTGAGGTGAGGTTATGTTAAAAAAAGTAATTATAGGTGTAGTTGTTTTTGCTGTATTGATTTTATGTGGATGGAAGTTGTTTTTCTCAGAGGGAAAGGTTGATGATCAACTTAAAAACCTTAACACAACAATGGAAGCATATCATATGGAAGGAAATATGCAAATTGGTGAAGGAGAAGATGTTAGAAACTTTTATGTCACCGTAGATTTTAAAGAT
>FR889355.1 GCA_000432895.1 Firmicutes bacterium CAG:449
TAATTTTTGTTCTGTTTCAGGAAACTTTTTATTAAAAAAGATTCCAATAATAGTAAAAAAAACGAAATGTATGGTTAACATTCCTAATATTCCAAATACTATACTAAATACTAAATTAACAATTTCCAAATAATTCATTACAAATTAATCCCACATAATATTCTAATCTATAAGCTATAATAAGTAAAGTGTTTTGATTTTTTGTAATTATTAACTAATTGTTTAATCATTAAATGTTTTAATTTCTTGCGTTTTACATACCCCCTCGTTTAAATCTCCAAAGTTAGTCGTGTCAATATGAGGAATACATGTCCAATTAACATTTTTAGTAAATAGAGCAACAAATTCCATTGGTATTGACAAGAATAAGAAAAATGGATTAACTAAAACAGCTAAAATCTTTTTACCAAAACTAACATTTTTAATTCTTTTATGTTCAATAATAAAAATTAATATTGATGTTAATACTAAAGTTAAATAATATGTCATAAACATATTCAATAAATTAGTAAAATATGGAATATATGCTTCTTGAATACTAATTCCAAATAATGGAGCAAGCATTACACAAATAAATTGTAAAATAAAAATAGATGTTGATATCACACACAATGGCATGATATTAATACTTATATCATATATAGAATATTTATTTTTTCCACCATTTTTATTTTTTGATTTAAATAAGCTTTTAATT
>FR889356.1 GCA_000432895.1 Firmicutes bacterium CAG:449
GAATTAGTTTTGATTTTTAAATTAATCATACTCCATGTATAAGCATATACTTTACCATATCCACCTAAATAAATTGATTTATCATTAACATATAAATAATCATCAATTAATAATTCACCTTGTTTAACATATTGATTAGAAGAAAATAAATAATTTCCACATTCAATATCAGCGTATTTAATCATTCCATCTTTTTTGGCGTAATATTTTCCAAATTGTTGATAATGTTTAATTTCTTTTTCTTTTAAATAATAAGTAAATATAATAATAGTTCCTTTAACTTTATAATCTAAATTTTCAATTTCTTCATTTTGAAGAATAATTTTTTCTTTTACTTTTTCAAGAGTATTTAAAGAAGGTATTTTTTGATATTTATAAATTTTATTTTCATTTAAAACCATTAAAATATTTTCGTTAATTCTTTGATTATTACCTTTTATATCAACTCGATAAATTAAACTTAATAAAAATAAATAAAAAATTAAACCAATTAATAAACTAATAATTGTTAATTTTTTTAATAATTTTTCTTTAATTAAAAAATAAATTCCTTTCTTTTTAACTAACTTAGCATCTGGAAATAATTTTTTAAATTCTTTATGATAAATAATATTTATTGTTACTTCATAAAGATAAGTATCAATCTTTTTTAATTTAGATACTTTAATTTTTTTTAGTTTTTTTAAAAGATATTCACTTGAAAAATAACTTATTTGATAAATAT
>FR889357.1 GCA_000432895.1 Firmicutes bacterium CAG:449
TTTGATTTTACATAACTAGCAAACAAACAAGGTGTCATGCCTTCCTTAGAAGTCGTATTCTAATTATTTGATTTTACATAACTAGCAAACCTCAAATCCAATATAAGAGGCTTATTAAAAAATCTAGTTATGCAACCAATTAAATACTACACCAATCAGAATCAATAATCAAATCGTTATTATTTTTTGATTCAACAAAACAATCAATTAATACAATATCTAACTCTTTTAAATATAATTTTAATTTATTTTGTTCTTCACTTGATAATAAATTGGTTAGATTTAAAGTTATAAAGCATTTAATGTGTAAGACTTCTACATAAATTTTAATGTATAAAAGCAAATTTTCAAAATAAGATGCTTTACTAACTATAGGATATCGCACTCCTATACTTAAAAATAGTTTTGATGCATCAATGCTTTCATTATATTCAAATGGAACAGATACTTTTTGAAATAAAACATTCAATAATTCAATCAATTTTTTTTCAATTTCATTAATAATTTTTATTTCATTATCTTTGATATTATTTTGTAAAATACTATAAAGAGCATTTACTAATTTCTTTTCTGTTAAGTTTAAATCATAAGGATTATATATTACATTTCCATATTTTTCTAAATCAATAATAGAATTATTTTCACTATAATTTAAATTATTAATAATATCAAAAGTAAATTCACGATAAATTATTGGGTCTTCAAATTTAATTACCAATAATTTATCATCAAAATCACATAGTCTATTTAATGGTTTTATAAATATTTTTTTCATAAATCTATAATTCTATCATTAGAAGTAACAACATCAGTATTTGTTTCTCCTAACATAATCTCCATACTTGAAAATTGTTTTTCAGTTACATTTAAAACCATAACACTCCCATCTTTAGGTAATTTATCTTTAATTTTTATTAATGATGCATCCATTGCTTTCTTATCAATATTCATTTTGCAAAACACAGATTCTTGTAAACTATAAAATCCTAAAGTTTTTAACAATTTTATAAAATCTCGATATTCTTTTTTATCCTTTTTTGAAACTGAAGGCAAATCAAAAAACAAAATTGATCTCATAAATCTAAAACTCATATTTTATAAACTTTATTTTATCGACATTTCCAGTTTTAAGAAAAATTAATAAATCTTCAACATACAAATGGATAGCATTATCAAGTTTTATTGTTTGATTGTTATAAAAAACTTCTTTTGATAATAATTCAATCATTATATTTTTATAATTTGTTTCATTTATTTCAAAATTAATTGCTGTATTATCAACCAATGGTCTAATTGGTTCAATTAAATCACATGATAAATTGAATTGATTCGATTCTCCAATATGATGAATTCCTAATTCCGTTAAATATCCTAAAGATTTAATTTCTCTATTAATTGTTGCTAATATAATTGAATATCCATAATTTAAAACAACATTTATAAAATCATCATTTCTTCTACTAAATCCCTTTTCAAATAAAGCGTTAAAATAGACTTTTGCACTATGGCCTTCTCTATTGCTAACATCTCCCAACTGAACATCATTAGAATAATCTATTAACATTTGATATTCCTTTAAATGATTTTGTTTTTTTAAAACATTTGCTTGATTAATTATTTTTTCTTTAACTATTTCTTTCCATAAAAAATCTTTAGTTTCACTCGATATACTTAATTGCTCTTTAATCTTTCTATATGAATAATAATTATTATAATATCCTACAATTTCTCCAGATGGATTATGGGCTTCATCTGTAAAAATAATTTTAATTTTCTTTTCAATGCACTTTGTTATTAAATAAGTTGATATTGATACTTGTGTTGAATTTATCATCAGAATTTTAACTTCATCTAATAACACCTTTTTCTCTTCATTTAATTTTCGACATATTAAATAATTTAAAGAATATTCTAATTTACATCGATCATTAATAATTACAGTTCTAAACGCCATTATTTAACCTCATAAATGACTTTTTTATAATATCCTGTATATGATTCTTCGATAAGTTTTGTGCCTATAGGTAAATTTTTAGAGATTTTTAAAATTCCTGAATCTTTTGATTGACCCAACAATTGCAAGTCAGCACTTTTTCTTTCATTAGTTTTTAATAAATACAATAATTCACTACATACAATAATTTTATCTAAAAAAGATAAATTTATAGTTTTATTTTTATTTTCAATAATCGTTTTTATTGAACTATATGAATATATTTTTTTGCTATACATATTAAAAATATCGTCTAATAACTTATTAGTTTCTTGTAATGTAAGAACTATTTCTTTATTTTTTTCACTTCTTGCTGGAGAAATAATTATCTTGTCATCACTAATATTCATATCAACTTTTTTCGATTTATTATCTAAATATTTATCAATTTTTTTAATTATCTTCATGTCTTCATAAGAAAAAAATCTATCATAAGTATTTTTCAAAACATAACTATCATTTGTTTTACCAGTAATAACAAATTTTCTATCTTCTAGCATTACGCATGTATTAATTTTAATATTATCATTAATAATTGAATAATTAGAATATC
>FR889358.1:0-685 GCA_000432895.1 Firmicutes bacterium CAG:449
AATGGCTTAATGATCTCCATAATAAAATACTTTTAGATAATCCTTCAACATTATCCATAACAGAGGCTCCAGTAGTAGAAAAGCCTGAGCACATTTCAAAAAATGCATCAAAAAAGGAAGGATATTCTTTAGAAATAACTAATGGTAAACACCCAAATAAAGAAAGCATTATCCAAGAAAATGCCACAATTATTAAGGATGATTTAGGTAATATTTTAGTGTTAGTAGCTTTTTTTATATTTAATAAAGAACCAATTAAAAATGTAGAAGAACTGCATATTAAAAAAACTAAAATAGTGTTATAAAAATTTTCTTTATAAATTAAGCCAATAATTAATGGTATAAGCATTAATACGCCTTCAATTTGTAAAATATTACCAATTTTATTAAAAATTAATTTAAAGTTCATTGTAAAATCTCACTTAAATCTTCTAATTGTTTATCGGTTGTAATAACAATAACACTATCATTAATTTCAAAATGATGATTGCCACCAGGAAGAATAAAAGTATTATTACGAATAATACCGGCAATTAAAATATTCTTTTTTATTTTAATGTTTTTTAAAGGAATATTAATTTTAGAAAAATTTGCATTAACATTAAATTCAAGCGCTTCAACTTTTTGATTAACAAGTTTATAAAGTGTTTTAACATTACTACCACGATTATTTGCTTTGGCTCTA
>FR889358.1:729-2899 GCA_000432895.1 Firmicutes bacterium CAG:449
GCAATAATGTCTTTTGGTGAAAAAACACTTACTTTTGATAAACTCTCTAACATTTTATTTAAAACAGGATTGTTAATTTTAGTAATTATTTTTTTTGCTTTATGCATTTGAGCAAACATTGAAATAATAATATTTTCTTCATCAATCCCTGTTAAAGCCATAAATGCATCAATATCATCAAGTCCTTCATCTAAAAGTAAATCATGGTCACTTCCATCACCTTGAATAATATCAACATTTTTTAATGTTTCACTTAAGTTCTTACAAACATTTAAATCACGATCAATAATTTTAATTTTATAATTAGAGTTTTCTACAAGTTGGCAAAAATATAAAGAGATTTTGCCTCCTCCAATAATCATAATTGATTTTGGCTTTTCTAATTTGCTAGTTGCTTTATCAAAAAATTCAATTAAATCATTATGAGATGCCGCGACATGAATACGATCATTTGCTTTTAAAACGAAATCACCAACTGGGATATAGACTTCATTTTCTCTTTCAACAGCACAGACTAAAACTTTAAATTTATATTTAGCGGCTAAATCGATTAAAGAAATATTATCTAAAATAGAATTTGGCTCAATTTTTAATTCGACAAGTTCCATTAAACCTTTTGCGAATGTTTCAATGTTTAAAGCAGAAGGTAAATTTAAATTGCTAGCAATAATTTTTGCAACTTCATATTCAGGATTAATTGTTAAAGATAAACCTAAATCATCTTTAATTAATTTTAAATGTTTAGAAAACTCAGGGTTTCTAACTCTAGCTATTGTATCTTTAGCACCTAATTTATGAGCAAAATAACAAGTTAAAAGGTTAATTTCATCGCTAGAAGTAACAGCACAAACTAAATCAGCATGTTGAATATCTGCCTCTTGTAAAATATCAATACTTGGTGCATTACCACATATTCCAAGAACATCAAAAGTGTTAATTGCATTGTTAACCTTTTCAATATTGCGATCAATAATTGTTATATCATGTCCTTCTTGACAAACATTTTTCATTATTGATTGACCAACTTTACCAGTTCCAATAATCACAATTTTCACGATGCTATTCTCCTAATATCAATGAATATTTTAACAAAATGATATATAAAAATAAAGATAAATTTTATATAATAAAATTGTCGGAGAGAATTATGAAAAACTTACTAGGAATTAATATAACAGAAAAAGAAAATCAAGAGATGCCAATTGATAGATTTTCTATAAAAAGCGCTTCATCAGCTTTAGTGGATGAAAAAAATCAATATTTAGAAAAAATAAATTCTATGAAACGAAAACAATTTTCTAGTTGGCTATTACCAGTCATTATGATATTAATCATAACTGCGGTAATGTCATTTAATAATTTAGTTTCCAAGGATCCTAAGCCAGTTAATTCAATTGTTATGTTTAGTGTTTCAATTATATTGGCTTTTATTCTTTTAATTTATTATTTAATTAAAAAAAATAAATTTATTAATTCTTCAGAAATAAAAGATTATTATCAAAAAATTGAAATTATTGATCAAAAGATAAATGAAGAATTAAATATTCCTTCTTCTACAATAAAAATTGATTTATTAGCAACTATTTATAAAATTAAAGATGGTAAAACGATTGTTAGAAAAAATGGTTTTGATGCAGTCAACTATGAATTTGTTGTTTTTTCCAAAGAAGATAATATATATCTATTTGATGGAGCAAAAATTTATGAATTTGAAAAATCAATGTTTAAAAAAATAATTTTATCAAATACAAAAGCTAGGGTTCCATTTTGGAATAAAAATGAAAAGTTTAGTGAATATAAAATTAAACGAGATAATTTAGGAATGTATTTAATTAAATATGATCAAATTATATTAAATGATGGATTTAATGAATATGAAATAATTATTCCTACTTATGATATAGAAAAATTTAATAGTTTATTAAATCTAAAAATTGAAGAAAATTAATTTTTAAGTTAATAATAAGATAAAGGAGAAAAATTATGCATAAACAAGAAGCAAGTGAATTATTTTTAGTCTTAGGCAATCAAGATAGAGTAAAAATTATGAAATTTCTTTATAATAATGATATTATCTATACTCTTCCAATGCTAGAAAATCTAGTGGAATTTTTAGAAGAATTAGAAAATAATTTAAAAGTATTATTAGAAAATAATTTGTTATTAAAAA
>FR889359.1 GCA_000432895.1 Firmicutes bacterium CAG:449
TGAAGGTAAACATACTGTCTTAATAATTTCACTTTGTTCGTTTACATTATTAGAAACTGGTTTTCTTAAACCATTAGGACCATCATTAACAACAATTACATTTTCTTGATCTTTATAAGAAGCAATCTCCCAACCAGATAATCCCATTAAATATTTATAGTGGTTAAATCTTTCTTTTTTATTCATACATCCTCCAAAACAAAAAGATAGGAATATTCTTTAACTAAATTATATAAGAGCTTTCCCATCTTTTGTTATGTTAAAAATAATAATTAAACTTAATCTACTAAACTAGAATAAGAAATATTTGTATAAGTTCCAGATAATCTTCTATTTTGGAATAATAATCTTACTTCTCCATTAGATGTTGTTGAATTAATTGAAACTTGTTGAGTTTCACTAGGATTTTTCACTGAAGTTGCAACTAAAGTATATTGATCTAATCCATTAACTACTTTTCTTGTTAATTTAAAGTTAATTCCTTCTGAATCATCAAGAGTTAATTTTGTTCCATTACTTCTATCCCATCCAGCAGCCTTAGCAAATAAAGAAGCTTGTCCATCTTTTGGATAATTAATTCCTAAATCGAAATAATCACTATTATCAACACCTTGTCTAACTCTTACATAAGCATCAGATACATCAGTATTAGTAGCATTATTCTTTTTATATGTCCAATTCAAGGTAAAGTCTCCACCAAAGATTGCATATGGAGAAGCCACTGCATCATTTGTTGATCCATTATCAGATAAAACAGTAAATCCATTTGCACTATCCATTCTAATATTACTATTTACTGCACCATTATAACTTCTTGAATCATAAGGATTAACAATGTTTCCATCATTTAATAATTCGTTAACCTTATCACTTGCTTCAGTGCCACTATAGTATTGAATTTTGTTCATAGTAACCATTCTGCCTTCAGTTCCTGCGCCTCTCATATATGGTCCTGGAACAGAAACTAAATCTTTAAATTTAGGTGAAGAATAAGTTCCTACTAAAGTATCATTAACAAATGCATAGAACATATCATCAATTCTAGCTACAGCATATTTGAATTCATAACTTGTTACATTGCCTTCCGCATTTTTAGTAAACATATTATTGAAGAAGTTATTTTGTCTTAATTCTCTTTGATTTTCATTATCGATAGCCCAACCATCTCCACCATTAAAGACTTGAGCATATGGACTTTCTTTATCTCCATATTGAACTCTTCCAATTGCACTTTGAATCCATAATTGACCATCACCATTTGCTTCTAAACCCCATCTTTTATCATTTTTTACATAATGAGCCATACCTAAATAGAAACCTTGAGTATCATTATTAAAGCTACCTAAAATGTTATTATAGCTATTTAAGAAATTCATTTCTGCATAATATACTTTACTTGGTTCCATTACAAATGCATTGACAAAATGACCTGTATTCTTCATACCAATAACTTGATCTTTTTCATTATATGTCCAAGTTGATTCTCTAGTGCCACCATCAGAACCTGGATACATTACTTGTCGATAAACATCAAAAGTTTTAGTATCAGAATATGTTTCTTCTTCATTAGCAGGATTCTTGACTGTAATTTTTAAAGTATGAGCACTTCCAGTATAAGTCTTAGGAATAAAATTATAAGATCCATCAGCTTGTTTTGTTAAAACTGCTTTTTCATCTGTTTCATCAGTTAAAGTATAATCAAGATCTTCACCTGTTTTAGATTTAACAGTAATACCTTTAAGATATCTATTGTCATCTAAAGCATGTCTTTGACCAGATTCAGTTCCCCAATTAATAACTGCTTCAAATTTTTCATTTACAGTTACTTTTACTGAATCTTTAATAGTTTCACTAGCACTAACAGTAATAGTAGCTTCACCAGCTCCAGCAATAATAATGTTTGTATTAGAAATAATAGCAACATCAGTATTATCAGAAGTGATAGTTAACTTTTCATTTTCTAAAGCTTCTTCAACAGTATAATCATTTGGAGTTAAACCAATTTGAATTTTTCTTGGAGCGTCTCCAACCATCCATTTTTTCATTAAATCATCTTTATTTGTAATTGTTACTGTTTCAATTACTTTTTCTTTAATAGATGTTGTTGTATCTGTTGTCGTATCAGAAGTAGTCGTCGATGTTGTACTTTCTGATGTAGTTGTGTTGCTTGTTGTATGAGAAGTATCATTAGGCGTTGAAGAACTTGATGTTTCTCCACATCCAGTAATCCCCACTAACAACATACCAAGCATTAAAACATTTAATGATTTCTTTTTCATAATATTCTCCCTCCTAAATTTTTAATATTATAAAAGATAATGTTACCGCTTACATTTTAGAATAAAGATTCAATAAAATAACTCATTAAAAATAATGTATATGACAACTTATTGTTTAAATGTAAGTTTTAACATGTATTAATTACCTAAAAATGGAATTAATAAAATGTGAGTGTTTTTTATAATAACCAAAATGGTTTATTATTTTTTTCTTTGGTGTAATCTAACAGGAACTTTATACAAAGTATATTCTTTATTATCAAAATACGCTTTAACACAATTAATTGCTTCTAAAGCTAATTCTTCAAAACTATATTTAATAGACGTTATATCAATCATTCCACAATTTTGTTCACATAAAGCATCATAGCCAATAATATGTAGTTGAGGAAAAACCAATCTAATGTTAGGTACTAATTTATTTAATTTTCTAAGTAAGACATAAACAATATCATCATTGAAACAATAAAAGCCATAATAACCTTCTTTTATCATTTGTAAAATCTCTTGAATATTTTCACCTTTTCTAATTCCCTCAAAACAAACTTCTTTAAAAGAAGCATCTGGAAGTAATTTAAATATTCGACTTTTAAAATATTCACTTCTAACATCATTAGTAAATGAATTTCCTTTACTTGTTAAAGAAACATAAACAAATTTATTTAAATGATGATAATTAACTAAATAATTTGCAACGATTTCACTTCCAAATTCATCATCAGTTCTAATAGAAAAAACATAATCATATTTACTAACTAAGCCAATTAAAACTAAAGGAATATTATTAACTTTAGCTAATTCTACTGCTTCTTCTTCAAACTCAAACAAAGAAATTAAAGCATCAACTCTTTGAGAAATACAATTTTTAATTACTGTCGCATCAACTCGTGAATTTGAATTAACTATTGTTATTTCATAATTAGGATCTTCTCTAATCTTTTTAAATAAATTAGAACACATCGTGGCGAAAAAAAGATTTTTAAATTCACTTGTTGCAACCGCTATTAAACGTTTTCCATTATAAGATAATTTTGACATAGTTGATGGCAAATATCCCATCTCAATAGCCTTAAGTCTAACACTTTCTTTTGTTTTTTTAGAAATATCTTTACAATCACGAAGTGCTCTAGATACTGTGTTCATAGAGATATTTAATTCTGCAGCAATTTCTTTTAAACCAACATCTTTTATTGCCATAATGACTCCTTATTTATTCATAAGTAATGGAAAGAAAATTCCACCTTGAACTGTTCTATTTTTCATAAAATAAGATAAACCAGTCTTTGTTTCATACCAATCTGGAAATGGTGTTCTATTTACTCCATTTTTCATATAATTAACAATTCCATCTATAATTTTATTTTTTAATTCATCACTAACAAAACTTGCCACCCATAATTGCCAATCTGTTTTAGAATAATCTTTTCTTTCATCAAGAGGTATTCCGAATTCATTTACTTTTGTTAAATATAAATTAATTTCATGATTAATAATTTCTTGAGAGAATAAATTAAACTTTAAAAATTTATCCATTGCAAAATTATATTTTAAAGAAAATCTATTATCATTTTCTTGATATGTTAAAGGTAAAAAACCTCTTTTAGAAGAATAAGATTCTATATATTTAGTAAATGATTTAACAATTTTATTATATTTAAGTTCATTTTCTTGATTATTTAAGATTTTTGATAATTTTGCAAAGGCTTTTAAAGCAATACAAGCCTTAATCGATAAATTAATATTTTTATCTAAATGACCCGCAAAATCATCAGTACATAATTGATTATCTGGAATTAATCCTTTTTTAGATAAATAGTTTGCCCATTTATTAAATATTTCATAATTTTTCTTTATAAAATCAAGATCTTTAGTTTCTTTATAATAACTATAAGCCATTATTAACATATCGCCAGATTCTTCAACAGGCATTTGTTTATCTTTATAATAAATATCATCTTTAAAAGGATAATTAGCAAATACTGGATATGTTTCAACACCAAAGTCTTTTTCACTATTGTATTTTATTCTTTCTTCTTTATTACCATAAACTTGTCCCACTACTAATGGATATCTACCAACATCATGGGGAGCAAAATCATATTTCCAAATTGGTTTAGAAGCAAAATCAAGAATTGGAACCATCATCCCTTTAACTAAAATTGGTGAAAACATTAAATATAAAGGAAGCGATGGATAAGAAACATCAACAGTCCCAATACATCCATTAGATCCACATTCTTTTGATAAAAATAATAAATCACCATTTCTTTTTTGAACTAATTTATGTCCACCAATTGATTGACGATATGAAGCACAGCAAAGTAAATAATAATGAGGAGAAACTTTATCCGCCAATTTTTTTATTTTATCATCCATTCTTTTCATTTTATTTTCAATAGAAGGAATATTATAATACACATATCTAATCGCATCAAAAATATTTTTTCCATCTTCAAAATAATAAGTTTTTAAAAAATCATCAAAATATTGAATAGCCACTACATCATCATGACCTATTAAAATATTACCTTGATAAGATTTATTAGAAGCTGAAATATATTTATCTTCGCCATCAAACTTCGGCATAAAATCATCGTTTAATAAATATGTTTTTAAATGTTTTTTTCCAAAAAAGTGAGCATTTTCACCAGCTAAATAAAAATATCCCCAATCTGATAAAAATTCATCATTACTTTGTGATAAATATAATTGCCTTCTTAAGCCAAATTTTGCAACATTATATTTTCTAAACTTAAATTCATTACCAATAATTTGATGTTTATCATTATTACCTTCGTTATAACACCATTTTTCATTCATTAATAAATAAATCTCAAAATCATGTTTATTTGAACAAACAAAATCATAATGCATATAACAAATAGGGCATGATAACAACTTCAAATCATTCAATGTTAATGGTGAAACAAATTCAACTTTTAAAATAAAATCATCTTTTTTAAAAGTATAAATAGTTTTAAATGTTTCTAATTCAACATTAATTTGTTCTAACTTTTCAAATTCAC
>FR889360.1:0-217 GCA_000432895.1 Firmicutes bacterium CAG:449
ATAAAATTGATCGTGATTATTTTAATTATGATGGAACGTCCAAAGAATATAAAATAGATGTGAACTATCAAAATTCAACCGCACCACTTATTGTTTATTCTTTTGGTATAACAAATGAAGATCCTAACTATCAAATTTCTAGGAATAATTCAAAAATATTTATTTTAGAATATGTTGAAAAAGGTCAAATATCATTAATTAACAATGGGAAAAATTA
>FR889360.1:254-869 GCA_000432895.1 Firmicutes bacterium CAG:449
CGATACTTATTTACTAGAGCCAGGTTCAACTCATAAATATAGTTCAAATCCAAATAATCCCATAAAAAAATATTGGATCAATTTCAATGCAGAATATTTTTTTGCATTATTAGATTCATTTAATTTAGTTAATATCACTCACTTCCCACAAGTAAATATCAAAAGTGAATTTGAAGAGTTATTATCACTTTATAAAGGAAAAGAATTATTTAATGACGAAATATATGAAAAAATTAGTTTAATTTTAATGAAAATAATTTTAAAATTAGAAAAATCAATAAAAAACAAAGACTCAGATAATGACTTAGTCGATAGAATTTGCAATTTTATAAGATTAAATATCTTATCAAAATTTACATATAATGATTTAATAAAAGAATTTGGTATCTCTAAAGAAAACATGTTAAAATTATTTCAATCATCACTAAATATGACTCCTTTTGATTATATTCATCTAGAAAAAATACGACTAATAAAACAAATGCTATATGGTAATAATTATACAATAAAAAATATATCAATTATGCTTAGTTTTTCTAGTGAATATCATATGTCATCTTTCTTTAAAAAATACACTGGATTATCACCTAGCGAATTTAAAAAAATAAATGGAGT
>FR889360.1:934-2308 GCA_000432895.1 Firmicutes bacterium CAG:449
GTTGTGGAGGCTCAACTTCTTCAATTAATTCATCATCAAGTGATAATGATGTAATTACTGGTGATATTTTTTCTAATTCATATTCAGAAAAAGAATCGATTAATGAACAAACATCTAATACAAATGATGGCTGGACAAGTTTTTATTAAAATAATATTATTAATTTTTTATATCAAATAAACTAAATTCAATTACTTTATGAAGTTCATCTAAAGTCGTTTCAATTTGATAACCTATTTTACCTGCACTAAAAATAATATTTTTTTGACTAGAAGCGGATTCATCAATAACTGTCTTAAAAAATTTTTTCATTCCAATAGGTGAACAACCCCCATGAATATAACCAGTTAAAGGTAAAAGTTCTTTTGATTTAATCATTTCAACAGCTTTTTCATTAACTGCTTGCGCGGCTTTTTTTAAATTCAATTCACTATTAACAGGAACTAAAAATACATAATAATTACATTTTCCTTTAGTAACTAATGTTTTAAAAACAGTCGCTGGATCTTCATTTAAAGCATCAGCCACTTCCATTCCACTTATTGCTGAAGTAGCAGAATAATCATGCATTTGATATTTAATCTTTTTTTGATCTAATAATCTTATTGCATTAGTTTTCATTAATTAACACCTTCTTTATTAAACCTATATACATCGTATGAAAATCTTTTTTTTGATAATGTTCACTAATAATATCTTTATTAATAAAATTTTCTTCTAAAATATCTTGAGCATAAACTTTTTCACAAATCAAAACTAATTTTGCTTCTTTAAAATAAGTATAATCATTTTCAAAAATAGGATGTAAATTAGTTTTTAAAACTTTATCTTCATTCCTTCCAGAATGTGAACCTAAATACGCTAGATCTTTTTTATATTCTTTAGAAAAAAAAGTTAAAGTAAAATATTTATTACTATCAACAAATTCTTTGGTATATCTTTGAGGTCTAACATAAATTGTTACAACAGGGCTTCCTCCACCATGACTCCATAAAGCTCCCATTTGTCCCCATGAAGCAGTCATAGTATTATATTTATCTTGATTACCAGCAGTAATCAGCATCCATTCATCACCGATTAAAGTGAATGGATTAATTTTTAAATCCTTATAAAATATTTCTTTCATTATTTATCTCCAAAAAAACTTTTTTTTGAGTTAATTATTAAATAGTTTTTATTTCAAATTCAAATCCTCAAGCGCTTCTAGTAATTACCATAGTTTCTCCTAAAATAAACCAATTAAACCTAATATTAATAAATGCAATGGGTAATAAATATAGAATATCCATTTCATAAACTTACTTTTTTTACCTCTTTTACCATTATATAACATTAATAATGGAATGGATAAAATAACTCCATATTGAATTAATC
>FR889361.1:0-542 GCA_000432895.1 Firmicutes bacterium CAG:449
ATAGTTTACTTCCATCATTTAAAATTTCTTCTGCTTTCTTTACTAAAGAAGAAACAGAAACAGGAACAATATTTACATTTGTGCTTGATGAATTAATGTCAACAAAACCTACAGTAAGTTGTTTTTGTGGATTTGATGGAGCAATTGCAAATAATCAAACATTTGCTACTATGACTATTACTCTTACTGATACTAATGTAACTTTCCATAATGACACAGGTGGATTTGTTACTGATGTAGAATACACTCTCATTGGAGAAGTTGAAGAAATTTCTAGAACACTAGCATAATTATTTTATTAAAATAAATGCTTATTTTTCTTGATTTACTTTACTTATTATTCTAATATTATTAATGGCACTAATTGCCAATTGTAGTCCCGGTAAGACAAACAATTGCAAGGAGATAAAATTATGCAAAGACAAACAACAATTGCTAATGCTAAAACTGTAACACGTAAGTGGTACGTTATCGATGCTACAAACCTCCCTTTAGGTCGTTTAGCATCTGAAGTTGCTAGATATTTAACTGGCAAAAAGAAA
>FR889361.1:563-1356 GCA_000432895.1 Firmicutes bacterium CAG:449
ACACACCAAACGTTGACTGTGGTGATTATGTTATCATCGTAAATGCTGGAAAGGTTGCTCTTTCTGGTGATGCTGAACATAAGAAAAACTATTATAATGCTTCAGGTTGGGCTAGAGGAATTAGAACTAGAACTGCTGGCGTTATGAAAAGAGAATACCCAGTTGAAATGGTTGAAAGAGCTGTTCATGGTATGTTACCAAAAGGTCGCTTAGGAAGACAAATTGAATCTAAATTATTTGTTTACGAAGGTGCTGAACACAAACAAGTTGCACAAAATCCAGAAGTGTTAACTTTAAAATTCTAGGAGGAAATAGATATGGCAAAGAAAAAAGAAGTCAAATACTATGGCACAGGCCGTAGAAAAGCATCTATCGCTAGAGTTTATTTAGTTCCAGGAAAAGGTGCAATCACAGTTAATGGACAAGATGTAAATGCTTATTTACCTCACGCAACATTAGTTATGGATTTAAAACAACCTCTTGAATTAACAGGCACAACAGAAAGATTTGATGTTATTGCTACTGTTATTGGTGGTGGTTTTACAGGCCAAGCTGGTGCTATCCGTTTAGGTATTGCTAGAGCTTTACTTGAAGCAAGTGCAGATTTCCGTTCACCTCTTAAAGTCGCTGGTATGTTAACTAGAGATCCAAGAGTTAAAGAAAGAAAGCACTATGGTCTTAAAAAAGCAAGACGTGCTCCACAATTCTCAAAACGTTAGTCAAATACATTTGCAGTTTCAAGACAAAGATTTTATTGCTCTGTCTTTTTTTGGCTCTCTTAAATAAAGTGGGG
>FR889362.1:0-681 GCA_000432895.1 Firmicutes bacterium CAG:449
AGATGGAAATAAAATAATTCGTGCTGAACACCAATATGGTGAGCATGTCGAAGAAACTTATTTCAAAGCTCCTGCAACATGTGAACATCCTGCAGAATATTATAAATCATGTGATTTCTGCGGAGAAAAATCTTCAGAAACTTTTATTAGTGGTGAAAAATTAGCTCATGAAACATCAAAATTAGTATCTCTTAATGCAGAAGGAAAATTTGTTTCTCAAGATCATTGTTCTTTATGTGATAAAGATGTTGGTGAAGGAACAACTGCAGATACTTTAGTTAATGCAACAGGTGTTAGAATTCAACCAATTACTCTTGCTTCAGTAGATCAAGGATTATCAATTTCTTATCATTTTGCTGGAAGTACAAATGACTGGAATTCTGTTTTATTTACGCTATCTGAAGAAAATGCTTTTAAAAGGAATGCATGGTGGATTTCTGCTGGTTGTATAGGCCATGAAAAAAGGTATTTCTATTTCGTATCATTTTGCTGGAAGTAGTAGTGACTGGGGTTCACAATTATTTATGCTTTCTGATGAAGCACCTGAAACAAAAAATGCTTGGTGGATTTCTGCTGGTTGTATAGGCCATGAAATTGAAGGTGGAAGAGAACAACTTTGTGATGGTGCAGATGGACAAGGACAAGATGGTGAATTTACATTAAATACAGGTTGGAAGGCAA
>FR889362.1:689-6438 GCA_000432895.1 Firmicutes bacterium CAG:449
GGAATGCAGTCTTAGCGGAAGGTGATTATACTTTATCATTAAATGTTGATGGCTCAATTGTTTGGTATAAAGATAACGAAATTAAATTATATTTTGCTCCAAATAAAGTATCTAATTATTTCCCAAGTGGTGAAATTAATACTGCTAGTAAGTTTGTACCAGCATTAATTAATCAACTAAAAACTTATGGTATGAGAGTTGGAACAGGTGTATCTAACTTAAAAATATCTTATGGTGATACAAAATGGGGATTTGCTACAGTAGATTATGTTAAAACAGGTACAACAACAAAAGTTGCTGAATCAACAGTAATTGGACCATTAAGAGAAGGTGCTCCAATTAATATTACATATCCTACAGTTGCTGGATATACATTAAAAGATTCAACATCTACATATACTGGAACAATGAAAGCTGGTAGAAATGTAGTTAAAACAGTTGAATATGTCAAAACTGCAATTGTTGCAACTATTAATTGTTATACAGGTACTGAAGATAATCCTGGTATCTTAATACATTCTGAAAATAAACCTGTTACTGGTGAAACATATGAATTTGATGCTCCATCAACTCAAATGTATGAAACAAAAGTTGGAAAACTTTCTGGTAAAGTTGGAGTTAATGATTTTGAAATAAATGTCTATGGATATGATTTAAAAGAAGGTATTGTTGATGTTGATATGGATAAAGGTGAACATTATCCTGCACTTCCAACTATTAACAAAGATACTGGTATGTTTATTTCATTTGATTATTATGGTCCTGGTGGAGACTGGAGAAAATTATTTGAATCAGAACATTTTATTGACGAAAATACTGGTGTATTTATTTCATTTGATTATTATGGACCAAATCGTAATACAGGAAATAAAGATTATGGTGATTGGAGAAAATTATTTGAATCAGAACATTTTATAGTCATTCTGAAAATAAATCAGTTACTGGTGAAACATATGAATTTAATGCTCCATCAACTCAAATGTATGAAACAAAAGTTGGAAAACTTTCTGGTAAAGTTGGAGTTAATGATTTTGAAATAAATGTCTATGGATATGATTTAAAAGAAGGTATTGTTGATGTTGATATGGATAAAGGTGAACATTATCCTGCACTTCCAACTATTAACAAAGATACTGGTATGTTTATTTCATTTGATTATTATGGTCCTGGTGGAGACTGGAGAAAATTATTTGAATCAGAACATTTTATTGCATTTGCTGGATGCTTTAGAGACTTAAGAGCACGTGAACCATATACATTTACTGATTTCTATGATGGAGCACATGGAACTAAAAATGATTTATTTAACCTTGATAGTTGGGCATCAATTGTTTCAGATTATACAAATGTAAGAGTAACATTCGAATTTACAGAAAATGGTGATTTAGTCTTATATCGTAATGGTGCTCAAGTATTAAAATTTGATGCGAATACAGAAAAAGATAATCGTAAAATTAGCGATATGACTAGAGCGTTTATTGAAGATGTTCGTACTAATGGCTTCTGGGTATCTGAATTGCATACAAATCCTGATCATGAAAGCAATGCTAATGTAACATTATCTAATTTACAAATTGGTTATGCAACAGATTTACATCAAAATGTTCAATATAAAGTAATGGTTGATGGAAAACAAGTTACATCATATAACGCTCCATATTTAACATACGAATTACCTCCTGTTCCTTATGGATATAAATTAATTTCTCATGAATTTAATAATGGAGTTGTAACTTTAAATTGTCAAAAGAATGTAACATTATCTAATAACTTAATTACTGAATCTGCAACTGTTGATAGATATGACGTTGGTGGATGGACAGAAGGACAATATACAATTGCTTCTAATATTGAAGGTGATTATTACTACGAAGTAGATATTAAAGATATTGAAACAAATGGTCACGCTGCAGCTACATGGAAAGGGTTGTTAATTAATACGATGGGTAGAAATAGAGATAAAGATTGCGATGAGGTTGTTTGTTTAGGCAATAGTAATCGTTGGAGTAGTAATCCACCTCAATTGGTTTTAACTTCCTTAAATAATAATGGAGCTGTATTTGATCAAAAATTTGATATGAAATTGATTATGACACGTAGAGGTAAATTCTATTATGTTGAAATGATTTGTACATATGGTGATACAACAGTTGTTAATACATATACTGGTTATGGATATGATACAACAATTAGATCATTAAATATTTGCTCTGAATATGCTAAATTTACAGTTGCTTCTGTTAAATCTGGTAAACAAGCTTAATTTAATATTTAATTAATAAAAGGATTATTTGTTAATAGTTAATATTAACAAATGTCCTTTTTATTTTAACTAATTTAAGATAAAAGGTATAATAATACAATTATATACAATTTAAAACTTAATTGAACTAGTGGAAGTTATGTTGTAGGTAATTTTCATTACGAACAATTAATGAGTAACTGATATTTTGCTGTGATTATTTGTGCCATTTTTTTATTAGTTTTGATTTATAAAATCATGTATTGTTTTAAATTAATATTTTTCTTATAATAATTTTAAGGATGTGACGAAAATGAAAAAATATCTTTTATTATTTTTACCATTATTAATATCTTGTTCAATTGGCGAAGTTATATCTAGTTCATCATCAAGTGTTTCTATTGTTTCACCAAATGATACATCATCTTCAATAGTAATTAGTAGTTCAAGTGAAAGTACAAATAATAGTATTACAAATACGACTTCAAATGAAAATAATTTATATACTCTTAATGGAAGTGTTTATTATACAAATAATAATGTAGAAAAACCTTTTGAAGATGTAACCTTTGAATTAAGAAAAAACGGAAGTACTTATTTAGAAAGTACAAGTGATGAAAACGGTAAATTTATTTTTGAAGATGTTGAAGAAGGTAGTTATCGTTTAATTATATCAATAATTTTAGACGGATATAAAGATTATTCTGGAAGTGATATTGAAGTAAATGGTGATAATAAATCTTTAACTATTCCTAAGATAGTTCTTGAAAAGAAAAGTGGACATTGGTCTGAATTAAGTTAAATATTGATAAGTGTTAGAATGTTGTCTAATGCTTATTTTTTTTAGTTGATAATGCTATAATTTTTTTATGCAAGAAAGAAAATATATTTGTATTGATTTAAAATCATTTTATGCTTCTGTTGAATGTGTTGAAAGAAATTTAAATCCTTTGACTACTAATTTGGTGGTGGCTGATATTTCAAGAACGGAGAAAACAATTTGTTTAGCGGTTTCTCCATCTTTAAAATCATATGGAATTAAAGGTAGACCACGTTTATTTGAGGTTAATCAAAAAGTTAAAGAAATTAATTATAATAGAAAAAAAAGAATTTTAAATAAAGAGTTTATTAAAAAATCTTATAGTTTAAATGAATTATTTGAGCACGATGATTATGAATTAGATTTTGTTATTGCTCGACCTCAAATGGCTAAGTATATTGAAATTAGTACAAAGATATATAATATTTATTTAAAATATATTGCACCAGAAGATATTCATGTTTATTCCATTGATGAAGTATTTATTGATATTAGTAAATATTTAAAATTATGGAAAATGACTCCACATGAGTTAACTTTAACTTTAATAAAAGATGTTTTAGCTAATACAGGGATTACTGCAACTGCAGGAATTGGTAGTAATATGTTTTTAGCTAAAGTTGCGATGGATATCGTGGCTAAGCATATTCCTCCTGATAGTGATGGAGTAAGAATTGCTGAACTTGATGAATTATTATATCGAAAAAAATTATGGAATCATACACCTTTAACTGATTTTTGGAGAGTTGGTCGAGGTTATGAAACAAGATTAAATAAATTAGGCTTGTATACAATGGGTGATATTGCAAGGTGTTCATTAGGTAATAATAATGATTATTATAATGAAGATTTATTGTATAAAGAATTTGGGGTTAATGCAGAACTTTTAATTGATCATGCTTGGGGATATGAAGTGACTACAATGGAGGATATTAAATCTTATAAACCTAGTAATAATTCGCTTAGTACAGGGCAAGTTTTACAATGTGGATATGATTACGATAAAGCAAGATTAATTGTTAAAGAAATGGTTGATCTATTAGCTTTAGATTTAGTAAAAAACAATGTTTTAACTAATTATATTTCTCTTTATATTGGTTATGATGCAGATAGTCTAAAAGATGAAAATGTATTAAAAAATTATCATGGTGAATATGTTTTAGATCATTATAATAGAAAAGTTCATAAGCCAACTCATGGAGGAGTTAAATTATCTAGTTATACTTTTTCTTCTAAAGTTTTAACTGAAAATGCTATTTATATTTTTGAAAAGATTGTTAATCCATTATTGCTTGTTAGAAGAATTAATATTAGTGTTAGTGTTTTTAATGAAAATATGGTTAGTAATAATAAAGAATATGAGCAAATGAATTTATTTACTGATTATAATGAAATAAAAAAGAAAGAAGAATTAGAAAAGAAAAAATTGAATAAAGAAAAGAAAGTTCAAAAAACAATTTTAAGTATAAAAAGTAAGTATGGTAAAAATGCAATTTTAAAAGGTATGAATTTATCTTCTGGCGCGACCACTAAAGAAAGAAATGAACAAATTGGAGGACATAAGGCATGAAAAATTATGATGATATTATAGATTTGCCTCATCATGTTTCTAAAAATCATCCTCAAATGTCTAGATATAATAGAGCGGCTCAATTTGCCCCTTTTTCGGCTTTAACTGGATATGAAGAATCTATAAATGAAGCAGGGAGATATGTTACAAATAAAATTGAATTAGATGATTCAAATAAAGAAGAAATTAATTTTAAATTAAATATCTTGAACAATTTAATTAATCAAAGAAATCAAGTAACATTCATTTTCTTTTCAAAAGACAAGTTAAAAAATGGTGGAAGTTATAAAACTATTAAAGGTATTTTAAAAAAATATGATGAAATTAATAATTTAATTATTTTAGAAGATAAAACAAAAATATATATTGATGATATTTTTTCTATTAAATCACCTATTTTTGATAATTATTAATTAAGTATAGTGAAATTATTTATAAATATAAGGTAAATAAATATTTTAAAAATGATATAAAGGAATAGAGTAAAAAAGTTGATTGCCTTTTAATTATGACAATCAACTTCTATACTAATTAATCATTTCGTTTGTGACTAATTTATCATAAGGTACAGAAATATTATTATCTAGTTCACCAGCTTCTTTAACTATATCAATAAGTTTGGTAAAGTTTTCTTTTGTAAAACCTAATTTAATTGGCCAAGCTTCAATGGATTTATAATTATTAATAACTGAGGCAATTTCATTTTCATTTGAACTTGTAAAACTTGGTTTTAAATATTCAATTACTTTACTTGTATCATTATTATTAATATAATCTAAACCTTTTTTTATCGCGGAAGTAAATTTTTTTAATTTATCTTTGTTGTTTTCAAAATAAGATTTAACTGATGAAAAACAAGTATATGGAACTACACCTGAATCTTTACCAATAGACGAAACAATATATCCTTTATTTGAGGCTTGTATTTGTGAAGCAGTTGGCTCAAAAGCTGTTACATAGTCTGATTCACCTGCTACAAAAACTCCAGATGTAGCATCAAAAGAAACATCCACTCTAATGTTAACATCGGCATTTTTATCTTTACCGTTTTGAGTTATTGTTAATCCATTCTTTTTTAAGACATGTTCAAGAGTCATCTCAGGCATTCCACCTTTTC
>FR889362.1:6469-6677 GCA_000432895.1 Firmicutes bacterium CAG:449
AATAATAGTCTTACCTTTTAACATTGAATAATTGAAATTGTCTACTTTTTCTCGTCCTAGTAAGAATGAACCATCTTTTTGAGTTAATTGAGCAAAATTAATTGCGTAATTTTCTTGCCCATTATTATAAACATATACTGTTGCTTCTGGTCCCATCAAACCAATTTGAGCATCTTTTGATAATAAACTAGCCATAACTTTATCGGCA
>FR889363.1:0-711 GCA_000432895.1 Firmicutes bacterium CAG:449
GATCCTGTTAATTATTATGATCCTAGTGGGCATATTACAATTTCAACTATGATTTTACTTGTATGTATAGGAGTGGTGCAATAGTTGGAGGTACATATGCAGGAGTTACTTCTTATAATGACGGAGCAAGAGGATGGAAATTAGTTAGTAGGACCGCACTAGGAACTGTGATAGGTGGTACTGTTGGAGGAATTGTAGGATATTATACAGGACCTGTTATTGCAAGTTTATTTAGTTCTGGCGGTGGATTTGCTTTTGCTGGTGGATTAGGATCTGCAGGAGTTGCTATTTCTAGTACTATGGCAGAATCGTTAGTAACTGTGGGAGCTATAGGACTAACTTCTGTAGGTGCATTAGCTGCTAATGGAGCTATCATAATCAATATGAAAACAAACAATTTAATTCATTATGTAATAAATATAAGTTAACAAAAGAACAAAGAAGAATTTTGCATGATTATATTTCTGGTCAAAATTATTCATATGAAGAAATTGAACAGTTAATTATTGAATTATTTTTTAACTAGTAAGGAATAACATGAAAGAGTTTAGCAAAAATTTAGATTTTAAAGAAATATTAAAAAAAATGAAGATTACAAAAGTTAATTTTGTAAGAGGATTGGGTATAGTAGAGGATAGATTCGAGTTATCATTTGTAGGTGATAATGAAGAAATCAAAATTGAGATTGAAACTAATTTTAGAATAAGAAAT
>FR889363.1:716-2445 GCA_000432895.1 Firmicutes bacterium CAG:449
ACTAATTTTAGAATAAGAAATCATAGTGAAATTTTATTAAGTTTTAATGACTTATATTTAGATTACAATCGCAAAGAAATGAGTGTAAAAAAATATAGGAGCCAAATAAATATAGAAAAATCTTATTTATATAATCAATTAGAAGTTGTAAATGCAATACTTTTTAATGAAAAACCTAGAAGCATTAATTTTAGATCATATGGGGATTTATACATATCTTTTTACAAGAAAGGAATTGTATTAGAAATATTAAATGACACACATTTAGAAAATGCTTGTTTATATAGATTGATTTATAAAAATGATAAAGTTAATTATGCTTACGAATATTGTATTCAAAATAATAAATTAGTATTTAAAAATTTAAATTTATAAAATATAGTTAGATCATACATGAAAAAAGTATGGTTTATGAAAAATAGATTTGAGGTTAAGCAATATTATGAAAAAAAATTTAGATTTTCTAATAGGAGCAGCCTTTGTTGATTTTATTTTTCAACCAACAAAAGGAATTATTGCTCCAGATAATATGTTTGTAATTAATTTTAAAAATATGAACATTTTATATTCAATCCATGTTTTTTGCTTTTTAAGAATAAACAAAAATAATAATATCTTAATTAATAGTTCAGACGAATATGTAGATGTAAATCATTCTCTTTTATTAAAGGAAAATGTAAGAAATTCAATACTTTTATCTAGTATTAATAAAATAAAGTGTATTCTAGCAAAAGAAAAGATTGAAAAGGCATTTATTGAAGAATGTGGAGATTTAATCATATCTTTTTCAAATGATGTTAAATTAAAAGCTATAATAGATTGCAGTATTGAAGGATATGAATATTATAGAATTATTGATTTTAATAAATCAAAACCATTAATTCTTGCTAGATGTAATAAAGAAAAAGTTTTGCTTCAATAAATTTTATAATTTATACCAATGGTAGATTTTAAAAAAATTAAAAGCATGAAAAAATTGTAAAAATATACAATTACACCTAGTATGGAGGATTCTAAATACTAACCATCTTGCATATTATTTCATTTTCGCATATGATAATTTTGATAAAATATCAAAAATAAAGACATCATCAATGCTACATTATAAATATTAATTAGATTTATAATATTATTCGATTGATTAAGAAATTGATAAAAAATAATTAAAGATATTTTACTTGATACTTTTAAATCAATAAAAGATGTAATAAAAAAAGCTAAATGGAAAAAGTGGATGAAAGGAAAAGGATGGAGACGTTGTCATCTATGTTAATATAATATGAAAGTCTATTTTAAAAATACACATGAAACATATTGTTGTAGTTTAAGACTCTTAAAAGATACTTTTAAAGACACTAATATAACTATTGATTTTGGATATTTTTCAAGAAAACATTCTACAAATATTTATAATCGTGAACATTTCTTTTGTAAAAAAAATATACGTGGAGAAGTGGTTTTGTCTTTAGAAATGGTTAATAGTATTGATTCACCTATTTTAAGCCTTTATTCAATTAGTACAAAAAAATATAACATACTAAAAATACAAGAAGAATTTAATAGCAATATTATCGATAAAGTAAAAGAATTTTATATTGAACATTTAAATTCCATAAGAGATTCATTTCATTATATTTTATTAGTCGATTTGTTTGAAGAACATCTTTTTATAAGAAAAGGAAAAATATAAAAACTATAAGAATAAAATTCAAAAAGGAGTATTAATTTG
>FR889364.1:0-1603 GCA_000432895.1 Firmicutes bacterium CAG:449
ATATGATATTCATAAGAATTATTATACTTTAAATCACTAAACATTGTTGTAGATAAAGAATAATCACCTATTAAATTATCATCATCTTTTAAAACAAAGTTACCCGTCATCCAGTTTGATTGGCTTGTTACAATATGCTTATCATCATTATAAGTATAGCTTACACCAGTTCCATTTGTATAATATGGACTAGATTTAACAATTTGTAAATTAGAAAATTTAATTGTTACTTCATCAATACTTGTATTAGCATAATATCCAACTTTAACTTCTTTATTAAAATCAATATTAAAAGATGAGAAATCAGCATAACTAACAGTTCGACCATTTTCATAACCATAAATTTCTATTCCATTAATTGTTGGATAAAAGTTACTTCCTAATTTTTTGATTGATAAATTAATATTTTTACTTGGATCAACTTTACTAGCATCAATACTATCATGTGTCCAAAAAGTATGCCATCCAGCAAAAGATCCATTTAAAATACCTGTTATTTCTACTGATCTTAAAGTATTTTCATGTTCAGTATTATAATTTGCATATGCCACTAAAAAATTATCATCATTTTCATAATAAAAACATAAACCAGCAAAATAGTTTTTAATAAGAGGATAACTTGCATCTAATATAAGCATATCGCTAGAAACAACATAATCGCCTTGATAAGTTTTACCATTTTCTAAAACAATATTAGCAAATGGATCATAATTAGATTCATCTCTATATTGATCAAATGCAGGATTAGTAATTGAAACGCCTAATGTATCACTAGTAATATTTGTATTATTATGCCTTTGATTAACAATACTATATCCTTTATGTTTTAAATCACCAACATTAGCAGTTCTTGATAATTCTTTTGTTGTCCCATCTTCGTTTGTTGCTAAAAAATTAATAGTATAATTTGTATTAACTTGCTTTTCTGATTTAAATTTTAAAACACAACATGCCCAATAATATTCACCTTTATATTGTTCATCATCAGTTACTTCTGTTCCAGAATAATACATTACTTTATCATTAGCTAATAAACCTTCGTAAATAGTATTAACTTCTTTGCTCTCGCCATTAAATGAATATTCAACTTTTTTTACACTACCTTTTAAAGCTGTAGCAAATCTTAATAAATCAAATCCTTCATCAGATTTACCATATTGAACATAAATATTTGAATAACTTGGTTCTTGATTATTTTCTTTTAATTTAGTAAGGTTAAATGCTTTACCATTTTCAAGATTACATACAAATTCAACTTCATTATTTGTTGAAATAGATGAACTACATAACATACTTAATAATAATAGTGGTAATAAAATATTTTTTTTCATAGTTAGTCTCCTAATCAATTGTCCATGTAGGATCGCTTACTTCACCAATGATATTGTTTTTATTAGTAGAAGAAAGTAAAATAACATCATCAAATTCGACTTTTTCAATTTCTAAAGCCGGTTTAACATACTCTTTCATAGATTTTCCTCCCTGTTTTCATATTGCTATAAAACACTATTCTACGTTTTCATTATATGTTTATAAAATAATGTTTGACAATATCAAAAAGACTCTATATTATGCAAAAAAACACCATAGTTTTTATAAATGT
>FR889364.1:1699-10390 GCA_000432895.1 Firmicutes bacterium CAG:449
AAAAAACTAAAGTAACAAAAAAAAGAAATCAATATTATTGTATAAAAATAAAGCATTTTATTTATTAATAAATAAAAAATAAAAGTTAATATAATTATTACATTAAAATTAAATTTTTTTGTGGTGTTTTTTTTCATATTTTCGTTGCTATATTGTATTGTAAGCGATTTTTTTGATATTTATAATAAAATTAAATGGAGAAAAAGATATGAAAAAAACAAACAAAAAACAAATTTGCATTTTCGGTGCTTTATTAGTATTAACATCATGTACTTTTACAACCGGCGGAAATAATTCTTCATCAAATTCAATTTCGATTGAAGTAGATAAATCAGAATTAGAAACTATCATGGAAAAATATGATAATTTAGGCTATCAATATGATTATGATGGAGAAGAATGCACTTTAACAATGGCTCATTGGGATTCATCTGGAGCCTCAATCGAAAGACAAGTTGTTGAAGCTGTTTTATCTGGTTTCAAAAAAAGATATCCTAAAATTAATGTCACATTAGATATTATTCAAAGTTATGAAGATACCTATGGTAATAGAATAACTGCTGGTACTGCTCATGATGTATTTTTAACCCCTGATGGTGCTATTCCAAAATGGGCTGGCAGTAATAAACTTGAAAATTTAAATCCATATATATCTTCTTCATCTTTATTAAATTTATCTCAAGTATATTCTTCTTGTTTAACTAGATATCAATATAATCCTACCACTGGAAAAATGGGATCCGGAAATCAACTTGCCTTACCAAAAGATGTTGGTCCATATGTTATGTATTATAACAAAGATTGGTTCACTAATAAGGGAGTTACTTTACCACCTAAAGATCGTATTATGACTATTGATGAAGCAACAGAAATGTGGCAACAATTAACTAAATATGATGAAAACAATAACATAACTGGATATGGGGTAGCAGGTTTACCAATTGAAGGTTTAGTCTGGTCAGGAGGCGGTGATTTCTTAAATAGTACTAGAGACGCTTTTCCAACAGATGAAGTATCTTTAAACGGATTAAAACAAGCTTATCAATATATGCAAGATTCATATTGCAAATATAAAGTTCAACCTCCTGCTTCATTTACTGGAACCACAACTGCTTCAAATTTATTTACTCAACAAAAAGTTGCAACAGTTATTTCAGGACGTTGGGAAGTTTCAACCTTTAGAAGTTTATCTTTTAATTGGGATATTGCATATGTTCCTGCTTTTACAACAAATCCAACTAAAAACATGTATAGTGGTTCAGTAGGATATGCAATAAATTCACAAACATCTAAAAAATTAGCCGCTTGGAAATTAATTGAATATATTGCTTCAAAAGAAGGACAAGAAATTTTAGCTACAACAGGATTTCAAATTCCTGTTTATGAAGATCTAGCTCTTGAAGAAAATTTAGTTAATTCAGAAAAAGAAAAAGGCCCTGAAAATTATGAAGTATTCGTCGAATCCGCTAAAAATCAAGGGTATGGTTTATGGCAATATAGAAGCAATACTCTTTGGAAAGAAAATGGTTATGATTTAAATTCAGAAAAATTATACGCTGAAGTTGAATCAGAAAGAATTTCAGTTGATGAATTTTTACAAAAAGCTAAAAATGATGTTAATAAATATTGTAAATAATTATGAAAAAAAATATTAATTACAAAAAAAGAAATGAAAATATTACCGGATGGGTATTTATCAGTCCCTTATTAATAGGATTATCTTTATTTCTTTTATTTCCTTTACTATTTGCAATTTTTGTATCTTTCACCGATTATACAATGTATTCACCACATAGTTTTTTTGAATTCAAATTTCAAATGATTGGATTTGATAATTATATAAAAGCTTTTAATGATGAACTATTTTTAAGATCTTTATATAATGCTTTTATTAATTGTATAGGTGTACCTATTGGAATAGTGTTAGCAATATTTTTTACTAACTTATTAATTCGCAATCCAAAAGGCAGTTTGTTTTTTAGAACTTTATTTTATTTACCAACCATTTGTGGCGCTGTTATTATTACATTTATTTGGAAATGGATATTTACATTAATTCCATACGCTATAAGAAATACCACTGGTGAAAATATCAATTTATTAACTGGCGACAATTTTTTAAGAAGTATGATTATTATGGGAGTATGGTCTGGAATTGGTACATCAATCTTACTTTTATATTCTGCTATGAAAGGCGTAGATAAATCATTATATGAATCGGCTCAAATTGATGGAGCAAACTCTTTTAATCAATTAATACATATCACAATTCCTGCAATTTCTCCGGTTGCCTTTTATATTTTATTAACTGGTATTTCAGGTTCTTTACAAGATTTTTCTCGTTTCCAAGTTATGGGTGGATCACCTGCTGAATATAGTATTGTTCCTGTATGGTATATTTATCAACAAGTACAAAGTGCTGATAATTTAGCATATGGATGTACACTAGGAATAATTCTTGGATTAATGATTATCTTATTATCTATAATTCAATTTGTTATCTCAAAATTATGGGTTCATTACGAATAGAGGACTTTTATGAAAAAAGAATTAAAATTTAATAATGGAATTATCATTAAAAAAACTCATTCTTTTACTTATTATTTAAGTAAAATACTTTCATATTTCTTTCTTATTCTATTTGCAATTATTATAATTGTCCCTTTCCTAATTGCAATTATAACTTCCATAACTCCTGAAAATAATATCTTAGAAAATGGTTTTCAATGGTTTACAGGAGTAGTAGATATTGAATATTATTTAACATTATTAACCACAAATGATTATGGAAATATCTTTCAATGTTTAGGTAATACCATATTATATATTTTACCAACTATTTTAATTGGAACATTTTGCTCATGTTTATCTGCCTATGCTTTTGCAAGAATAAAATTTAAAGGTAAAAATATCGTATTTTATTTAATGTTATCAACAATGGTCATTCCTGGAATTATTATCACATTTCCTTCTTATTTATTATTTATACAAGTATATAAAGTTAATGAATGGTTTTCATTATTTCCTATTATTGTTCCTGGTATGTTTGGTTCAGTTGGGAGCATGTTCTTTTTAAAACAATATTTTGAAACCTTACCAAAAGATTTAGAAGAAGCTGCTGAAATGGATGGAATGAACAGATTTAGTATGTTTTTACGAATCATTCTTCCTTTATCAATTCCTGCAATTATTACACAATTATTATTAGGCTTCAATGGTTTATATAACGATTATTTAACTCCTTTACTTTACATTGGAGGAGATACAACAAAATATACAATGCAATTATTTGTTAAAGGATTATCACCTGCTAAAAATCCAAGTTATCCATTAATTATGGCTGGTGGTTTATTAGCACTTATCCCAACATTAATTATTTACTTAAGCGGTCAAAAGTTCTTTGTTGAAGGAATAACAATGACTGGCATAAAATAAGGAGGTCTATATGAAAAAAAGCACTTTATTACTTTCAACTTTTTTATTAATGGGTTGTTCTTACTCTTCAACATCTAACAATGCTACATCCAATATTTATAAAGAAGGTGAATTACCAACAGCACCACAAGAAGCATTTCAAATAATTAATAACAATTACTCTCTTGTAAGTAAAAATTATGAACTCATATTTGAAAACGATAATAATGTTTATGAAGTACATATAGCAAAAAAAGAAAATCATAATACTTTATATAAAACCATTAACTCTATTCAAATAAACATAAGAGATAAAGGTGGATTAATTGGATATAATGAAAAAAAATATACTTCTTCATATAATTCAATTACTCAAACAAGTTATGGTTATTTATTATCTAGCACTATTTCTTCACAAAAAGGTTCTAAGTTTTTAATTGAAGATGCATATTATATTCTAAAAGAAGATATTTTTGCTTTACAAAGAAAAATAACAGTTGCAGAAGCAAATCCAAACGATTATGGATTCGCTTCACAAATAAGATTTTTTGAAGCATCTTTATCAAATAAATATACCGATTTTGATTATTTCATTCCATCAATTTTATATAAAGATTCATCTAATATGCCTGGAGGTGCAATATGCTCTAATCTTGATTTAAATCAAGTATATGTAAAAGAAACAAGAATGGGTCTTCCAATGGTTATGGCTCATAATAAAAATAACTTTAATACTCTAGCATTAACTCATTTA
This sequence comes from Firmicutes bacterium CAG:449, assembly GCA_000432895.1. Lineage (GTDB taxonomy): Bacteria > Bacillota_I > Bacilli_A > RFN20 > CAG-449 > CAG-449. Next base: position 5,868 of record FR889364.1, read on the forward strand.
AATCCTCAAATAAGTACAGGGAATTGTACAAGTTCTGGATTAGGGGAAACAAATAACGACATTCAATATGGTTCTTTAGGATTAGATATCACTCCTAATGTAGGTGTTGGATTTATTTATCCAAGTTCAGAATTTCCAAATTCATACGATGCAAATGGCCCTATTAGTAGATATAATGAAATCAAAAAAGATTATTATCAAGAATATAGTTTATCTTTAATTGCAAGTAATAAACAAACATATAATGATGCTATGGTTTATTCATACCAACAAGCATATCAACAAGAAGCAAGAAAAATATATGATATGGATATCGATGAAATATATAAACAAAATATTGATTTATTTTCTAGTGAATATCGTGAATATAAATCAAATAATAACATTGTTTCAGCCGGTTTCCCATGGGCACTTGATCTTCCAGATGGAAAAAATACTGAGGGCGTTTCTTTTCAGATGGGCTTTGTAGGTCAACAAATTCCTGCTTCTTACCATTTATTTAGATATGGAACATTAAATAATGATCAAACCATAGCTAAAAAAGGAGAAAATATTTTAGATTTTTGGTCTTCAGATAAAATTAATGCTAACTATTTCCCATATGTTTGGTGGAATCCTTCCAATAATACAAATGGAGGAAGCGTTCATCAATATTCATGCTTTTTAAGATGTATGATTGATGGAATGGAAGGAATGATTGATGCTTATATCTTCGCCAAGCAACAAAACATTGATAAACCTTCTTGGTATAATATGATAATTAAGTTTGCAAACAATTTAGTTAATGTACAAAATGTAGATGGTTCTTTCTATCGTGCATACAAAACTAGTGGTGAAGTTGAAAGTGATACTAGCGATTATAAAACTCAAGGAAAATCAAAATTAAATACTCCTATTGCAGTTAGATTTTTAGGTAAAATGTATGAATTAACTAATGAAAACAAATATAAAGATGCCGCTTTAAAAGCTAGTGAATATTGCTACAATGAAATATATCAAAAATTATGCAAATATGTAGGTGGAACACCTGACAATGCTAATGTCGTTGATAAAGAAGCTTCTGTATACGCTATGTATTGTTTTAATACAGCGTACACTCTATCTAATGATGAAAAATATTTAAAAGCTAGTGAACATGCTGCAGTAAATGCTTTATCTTGGACTTATGTTTATGATTATGCTGTCCCTAATTTAACAGATGAAGATAAATTAATTAACCCATTCTCTTCAGGTGGTGTAATAGGCTTTTCAATTATTGCAACTGGACATTCTTCTGCTGATAATTATAGTGCTTATACATATTTTGAAACATATCGCCTTTATTTATTGACTGGCAATGAATTTTATAAAAATGCTGCTTTATTATTACAAAATAACACTAAACTATCTACTGATTATGATGGAAGACTTGGCTATAAATATAAAGCAATGATGCCAGAAGCCACAAGAGTATCCGATTTTAGATTTACTTCTACAAATACTTGGTTACCTTGGTCAGGGGTAGCAAACATTGAACCCATGATAGATTTCTTTGATGCATTTTCCACAAAAGATATTTATAAATTAAAAGATGATTTTAATACTCAAAAAAATAAAATACAAGCCTACGGATGTGGAGGTAAATTAAAATGAATTCAAAATTAATTTTAGCTGCTTTATTATTTTTAAATCAACAAAACACTACTTTATTAAACTGGGAAAATACTAAAAACGAAAACTCTTCTTATCAAATAAGTGAAAATAATATTATTTCAACTAACGAAGAAGATAAAGCCTTTTTCATTAACAACGATCTAGAATTAGAAGGAAATTATTCACTATCTTGTAATATTCAAGGCACTATGGATTTTCCAAATACAAAACTTACAAGAGCGGGACTACTTCCATGGTATCTTGATGAAAATAATTATATTCTTGTATATTTACAATGGTCTGATACTGATAGAACTAATCAATTACATCAAATCCAATTCACAGGAAAAATTAATGGTGATTATCTTAATGTCTGGCAAGGAAATCAATTTTACAATTCTGAATTTAATGATATTTGGACTGATAATATTACTATATCATCAACAAGCAATGTTAAATTCACTGTTGATAGAGTTTTAATTAATAATTCCTATTATCTTTTTTACTTTAAATTAAACGACCAAACAATTAATCAAAAAGCTTTAAAATATGATGAAATATTATCTCAAAAAGGAAAAATTGGTGTCTATTCTCAATTTGACACATTTACTTTTTCTAATATTACAAAAGAAGATACATCTTTTTCTGCAGATGATTCTCCTTATCAAGTAATTGGTGATTGGTCTTTTGTTGGTCCAAATAAATTAACATGGTCATATGATCAAGATAATAATCTAATAAATGGTGTTTATGATTATGGAACTGAATATTTAGCAACCAGTGCTTATTATAAAAATGAAGAGAAGAAAAATTTCTTTATGAGAAGTACAATTAACATTAGTGCAATTGCTTCACCAACAGACTCAGGAAATATTGAATATAAAGCAGGTTTAATGCCTTACTATAAAAATATTGATAATTATGTATTTTGCTGGTTATCTGTTTGGTCTGATGGTAGAGATCCACATATAGTAATTACTGCCAAACTAAATGGACAAATTATCTATGACACTAATGGAAGTGAATGGAGAGAATCTCAATGGCTTACAAATATTCCTTTTACAAATGTTGATTGCTTAATGGAAATTGAAGTTAAAGACGATCTTGTTAAAGTCTATTTAAATAGATCAGTTGAACCGTATTTCACCACAGAAATTAATAATCTTTCTTCTCGAGATTTAACTAGATCTTCTGTTGGTCTTAATTTTGAAAATGTCAATTTAACATATAAAGACACTGGAGTATTACTTGATGAAAGAAATAGAGTAGTTGAAAAACCAATTATTCAAGAATTAGGTACAAGAAAAACAAGTGGAATACTTAATCAAACAATTAAATTACCTATCTATACTGCTACTAATTCTTTAAATGAGATTATGACACCTACTATAAAAATATCATCACCATCTAATCAAAATGTTGAATTAACCAAAAATAGTTTTATTCCAACTGAACTTGGAAATTATCATGTTATAGTTTCATGTGAAGATTTATATGGTAATATAGCAGATCCAATAGAATACGATATTAATATTATTGACGAAAAAATAATTGATGATAATCATCCTGAAGAAAAAAATAATACGCCTTTAATTGTTGGATTAAGTATCGGTGGAGTAGTTATTTTATTAGGAATAATCTTAACAATATTAAAGATTAAAAAAATAATTTAAGTGAGTAAATCTATCAAAAATAAAATAATCATCTAAAATAAATGAAAAATGAATTTCTTGATTAAGTTCAGGATTTTCATTTTTTTTAAGAGGAATTATTATTACATTATTATCACATTTAACATAAATATTTTCTTCTAAATCACTAGAAAACATTTTTTTAATTACTATACCTTTAAATGCACCATTTTTATCTAAATAAAAATTTTTATATGATATACCAAGCAAAAATGCTCCACCTATTTTTAAATTGATATTATAAATTATTTCGTTATAAAATTTTATTTTACCATTAGCAATAAACACATTAAAAGCATTTAATTTATCACCAATATAATCTCTTACCTCTAAATATTTTGGTTTATTAATCACTTCATTTATATTGCCAAATTGTAAAATTTTTCCATCTTTTAAAATTAAAATTTTATTCGCCAATTTATAAGCATCATTTGCTTCATGACAAACATATATAAACGGACAATTTTTTTCTTTTTTTATTTCAATTAATAAAGATAAAAGCATTTCTTTATTTTTTACATCAAGTGAAGAAAATGGTTCATCAAATAAATATAAGTTATCATTAGATAAAATATTTTTAGCTAAAGCAATTTTTTGTTGTTCACCTAAAGATAAATGTTTAGGTTTTAAATTTAAAAATTTAGTTATTTTTAATTTTTTTATTACATCTTTTATTATCAAATCTTTCTCTTCTTCTTTAATTTTTTGTTTTTTAAAACCTAATAATAAATTTTGATAAATTGTTAAATTATTATATAAGTGATTTTCTTGAAAAATCATGCTTATTTTTCTTTTATAAGCAGGTAATTTATTTAAATTTTCATTATTTAAAGAAACTTCACCACTACTAGGAAATAATAAGCCACTGATTATTTTTAATAATGTTGTTTTCCCTGAACCAGATTTTCCTAATACCACTAAAAAATCATCATTATTTAAAGAAAAAGTGATATTATCTAAAATTTTTTCTTCAGAATATGAAAAACTTATTTGATCTACTACAAGATTATTCATTCATCTTCTCCATTATACAAACCTTTTCTATAAATTGAAGGAAATCGATCTTTATTAATTAATTCATCAAAAACACTACATGAATAAAGCATAGTTATTAATAAACAATTTCCAAATCCAATTATAAAATAAATTAAAATAATAATTATTTTTAAAACTGCATTTTGAAAATTCATAAATAAAACA
>FR889364.1:10428-16916 GCA_000432895.1 Firmicutes bacterium CAG:449
AATTAATAAGACTTACTTTAAACAATTGATTAAAAGAAAAACATAAAGAATTTTTTATTAAATGAAAAATATTATTCGAATAAATATGAATTTGACAATACGTAAAAATAAAAACATTAACCAATAAAAAAATTATTATAAAAACAAAAATACTCAAAGGAATATAATATTGAAAATTTATATAAGAAAAAAAATTTTTTAAAAATAATAACAGATATAAAATTATTGATAATATCAAAGTAGATAAAATAAATTCTTTACTTTTTTTCATTCCATTTCTAAAATCTTTAAAAAAAGTAAATCCTTCTTGATATAAATATTTTTTCATCACAAAAAATCCACCAGATAAACCAATTGCTAAGATAACAAAGCAAGGAATATAAAAAATATCTAAAATAATTTCTTGATAATAATATCTTTGTAATATTATCAATTCATTATCTTGATTTATTTGGCTTAGTAAAGCATTAGCAAAAACACTTTTAACAATTAAAAAAGTAAATAAAGGTATAGAAAAAATAGCAATCATTAACGATAATTTAATAATTAATGATAAATGATTACGATAAGTAAATTTAAATAATTGCCATCTATTTATAGGTAAGGAAATATTAATTTTCTTTTCCATTAATTTATTTTTGAATAATTGCCTTTCTTAACTCTTCTTTATTTGCTTTATAATTTCTATCAAAATCCATTAATCCATTAATTTCTTGATAAGTATCAGTAAGTTGAGTTACACAAAATCCACAAATATAATCCATTTCTCTAATAACTTTAATTAATGATGATAATCTTTTAACATATAATTCTTCAGAAGATACCTTATCACCATATCCCCATCCTTCATCATCTTTATTTTGATAACCAATTCCTGCAAATTCATCAATTAAAATAGGTTGTCCATTATATTTTGTGTTTCCAACAAATGGAATTCTTAATTGCGTGTAATCATTTCTATTTTCACCATCTAAAACCCCTTTTATATCTTCATAAAAATGTTTTAAATCTTTATAATCTTGTGCATAATTATGGAAAGTAACAATATCACTATATGTTTGTTCCCATCCATCATTTGAAATAACTGGTCTAAAAGGATCATATGATTTTGTTAAATGATATAAAGTTTGTGTAAAATGTCTTTGACGTGAAGAAGAAGTTAATTGATTTACTCCCCAAGATTCATTAACAGGAACCCATACAACAATAGATTGATGATTATAATTTTGTTTGACAACTTCCATCCATTCACTAGTAACATTATCAATAGAATTATCTTTAAATTCATAAGAAGAAGGCATTTCACAAAAAACAAACATACCTAGCATATCACAAAGGTAATAAAATCTTTCATCTTCAATTTTTTGATGCATTCTTATTCCATTAAAGCCTAATTCTTTACAATATAAAATATCATTTAATAATTCTTCTTCTGAACCAGTTAATCCACTATTTCTAAAATATCCTTGGTCTAAAACAAGTCTTAAGTAAACTGGATTAAGATTTAATGTAAGATGATTTTTCTCAGCTTTAAAAAATCTAAAACCAAAATATGAACCAACTTCATCAACTAATTTATTGTTATTATCATATAAATAAAATTTAATATCATAAAATAAAGGATTTTCAATAGTCCACCAATGAATTTTAAATCCTTCTAAATCATTAGTAAAATCAATATCATATGTATGATTTTTTCTAATAAGTTTTAATTTATCATCAGCAATAATTTTATTATTAAATTCAACTACAGTTTGAAGATAATAACCTTCTTTAAAATTATCTATATCATATTCAAATTCCACATGATAATTATCTTCTTTTGGAGTCATTTTAATGCGTTTAATATGCGTTAAATTAACTTTTTCAAACCATACAGATTTCCAAATCCCTGAAGTAGGCAAATACCAACATCCAAAAGGATGATTTAACCAGGTTTGTTTTCCTCTTGGTTTACAACAATCATTATCATCTTCAACTCTTAAAGTAATTATAGTTTCTTTTTTATCACTTATTGCATTAGTAATATCAAAACTAAATCTACAATAACCACCTTTATGCTCACCAATAAAAATTCCATTTACCCATAATTTTGCAAAATAATCAACACCTTCAAAATTCAAAATAATTCTTTCATTGTCTTTGATTTCAAAAAGTTGTTTTTTTGTATACCACATTATTTTATGATAAGTATTATCATTTACTTCACTTTTCAATGTTTGATATGCAAATGGAACTATAATTTTATTTAATAATTTATCACTTTGAAACCATCTTTGCTTTTCGCCTATATCATTATCATCAAAAGAAAAACTCCATTCGCCATCAAGTAATCCCCAATTATTACGAACAAATTGTGGTCTTGGATAGCCTTTTAAATAACATTTTGCATTTTGCATGGTAAACTCCTTTTTTAATTAATTTGATTTTTAAAAACATATTCGTTACTATTAAATTATATCATATAAAAAAATGATTACTATGTTGAAAAAAACCAAATATGTACAAAAAAACACCAAAGGAGATTAAATGGACGCTATATTATCAAAATATCATGATGATTTCTTAGATGGTTCTGAAACCATATATAATTATGTTCCTTCTACAAACTTTACTTATCTATTTTATGCCCAAATTGTTGGAATCCAAAAATTAGGTCCAAATTACTATAATGAATTAGCTATGGCTAAAGAATACATGGTTCAATATACAATGGAAGGTGAAGGATCTGTAATCATTGAAAACGAAGAATTTATTGCCAAAAAAGGTGATATTCTTATCATTCCAAATTATAAACATCATATCTTAAAAACAATAAATGGAAAGCCTTGGAAAATAGCTTTTATTCATATTTTTGATAATGAAATTGTTACAAGAATAACAGAAAAAATTTATACAAAACACAAATTTGTAATTCACAATGTCGATGAAAATAAAATTGTTCCATATATAAAAGAGATAATTTCATTATTATCAGACGATTTAGAAAAAAATGAATTTAAAGTATCTAGTGTTATATATAAAATACTAATGGAAATATGCGAACAAAGTAATGTTTTTAAATCAGATGATATTGATTTTGAACTTGCAGGTGTTATAAACTTTTTAAAACAAAATTATAATAAACCAATAAAATTAAAAGACATATTAACTTATACTAATTATTCAAAAAACCATTTAGAAAGACTTTTCAAATCTAAAATGAACATGACTATTAAAGACTTTATTTCAAAATTAAGATTAAGAAAAGCTCAAGAACTCATTTTGACAACCAATATGTATTTTAAAGAAATTACTTTATCAGTTGGATTAAGCGATTATAGATCTTTAGTTTATTTATTTCAAAATTCAGTTGGAATGACACCAAGTGAATATAGAATTAGAGGTAAAAAGTTACTTAAAGAAGAAAAATCTTTCTAAAAAAAATATCTAAAATTATTAAATTTTATCAAATTTGATACAAAATTTTAAAAATAGTTTATATTATAATTAATATGAAACAAATTGATATTTCCACTTTAACACTAAATAAAATTCTTGCAATTAATGTTATTCACCGAACAAGTAATCAAATATATATTCGTAAAGGTAGAGTTTCTTTTGCTTTTGCTATTAAATTAAATGGTAAAACTTTTTATAAATACAATAATAAAGACTATCTTTCTGATAATGAAAATATGATTTTTTTATCAAAAAATATTGACTATTCATTCTTTTGTAAAGAACCAGGAGAATGCATTATGATTGAATTTGATGGAACATTACAAAATGAAGAATTTGGCATAATGTCATTTCATCTAAACAAAAAGAATTCACAAGAAATATTAAAACTATTTAAAAATATTGCTTACATTTGGAATAACAAAAAAGATAATTATTATTTAAAATGCAAATCTATTTTTTATGAAATATCTTATTTAGCCTCTTTAAAAAATAATTATGATTATCATCCAAAAAGTACAGAAAAAATCATTGAAAAATCAATGGATTATATTTTAAATCATTATGACGATCCAAATATTTCTAATGATTTTTTAGCTAAAACAAGTGGAATATCAACTATATATTTTAGAAAAGTTTTCTTTAAGATATATAACACTTCACCTATTAAATATTTAAATGCTATTCGTTTTGAAAAAGCTAAAGAATTATTAATTGGTGATTATAACTCTATTTCTGATGTTGCTACTTCTGTAGGTTTTTCTAGTGTTTACACTTTTTCTAAAGCTTTCAAAAATGAAATAGGTGAATCACCTAGCGATTATATTAAACATTTTAGAAATAACATTGATTAAAAATTGTTTTATTAATAAACATGTTGTCAATCGCGGTCAATATTAAATTTTCACATTTATATATATTTTCTATTATTTATTTGAGAATGATTTTTCCCATGTTTAATCTAAAGTGCTATTAAAGCTGATGACGTCTATGATTTTTATCATGGAACATCAGTTTTTTTTGTTCTAAGAAAGAATATTTATGTTTTTAAGTTTATTTATTTTTATGTTTTTGGGAGTTTTAGGAGGAATCTTATTTGAAAAATTAAAACTACCAAAATTAATTTGGTATTTAATTTTAGGAATTCTAATTGGCCCATCAGTATTCAGATCAATTGGTGTTTTAATATGTTTAATTTGTACTAACTATAATTTTAAAGAGAAAACATTTATTATCATTTCTTATTTACCAAAAGCAACTGTACAAGCCTCTATTGGAGCAATATGCTTAAATGAAGGCTTAGAATGTGGAACAATAGTTTTACTATGAGCAGTAATTTCTATTTTATTAAGTGCACCTATTGGCGCTATTTTAATGGATACATCATATAAAAATTACTAGATAAGAATTAATTTAATGTTGCAAAATACAACATTATTTGCAACATTATTTTAAAAGAAAAAGAGCTGAAATACAGCTCTAATTACACAATATAATCTTTAAATAATTTATCTAATTCTTCAAGCAAAGAATAAAGTATACCTCGTGATTTTCCAATAGAAGGATAATATACTGAACAACCAATTTTAACAACACCATTATCATCATTTAGTAAATGATATGTAATACTAGCGTTACCAATCATTCCATTAATTTCCAAATAATCACGATATTCTTTAATATTATAATAGCCTTTATTTTCCATATATAGTTTTAACATTTCCATAACCTTAGTTGGATTCTGTTTAACTTTTACAGGCCATAACCTTGCATTAGATGAATCCTCATCACTAATGGAAAATTTCTCTAAAAAAGCTATTTTCATTTTATTCCTCGCGATCTTTTAAAATTTTCTTTTCTGAATATTTATCAAATAAATGAATATGTGATAAATCAAAACTAAATGTATATGTTTTACCAACTTCTATTTTATAACTTGCATTAACTTTTACAAGCACTTTTTGTCCATTTAATTCACCATATACAAGTAATTCATGACCTAATAATTCACAAACATCACATTTAAAGGAAAATTCTTCACTTGGATTTTTATTATTAACATCACCTTTCATATAAATATCTTCTGGTCTAACACCTAATAAAATTTGATGAGGTTTATCAATATCTTTTAAATCATTTAATCTAGAATTTAAGCTATTAATTTCTTGAGTTAATTCTTTAATATCTTTATCTAACAAAAAATAATTTTCTTTTTGTTCATTAGAAGTTAATTTTTTAAATTTATTATCATTTTCTTCAATAAACTTTTTAAGTTCAAGAATTTCATTTTGTTTATTTTTAATATCTTTATTAATTCTAATAACTTCATTTTTATAAAAATCATCATGTTGACTAATAAATTGTTTTGGTAAAGAAATTTTAATATCATTAAGTAAACTAACTTTACCATTATCATATTCAACATCAAAAATATTCATACTTGGAGAACCAATAAAAGTGGCCACGAAGACATTACTTGGATTATTATAAACATCTCTAGGAGTTCCTATTTGTTGAATATAACCATCCTTCATAATAACTATTCTGCTAGCCATTGTCATCGCTTCAGTTTGGTCATGAGTAACATAAATTGTTGTCGCATTAACTCGACGATGAATTTTAGCAATTTCACTACGCATTTGCACTCTTAATTTAGCATCAAGATTACTTAAAGGTTCATCCATAAGGAAAACCTTAGGTTCTCTAACAATCGCTCTTCCAAGCGCTACTCTTTGTCGTTGCCCACCTGATAAAGCTTTTGGTTTTCTATCTAAATAAGGAGTTAAGCCTAAAATTTCTGCCGCATCATAAACTTTTTTTCTAATTTCTTCTTTTGGCATTTTCATTTTCTTTTTAGTGAAAACTTGATTACCATTTTCATCTAAAATAGGATCACCTTTTTTATGGTTACCTTCATCTTTTTTATAAAATAAAGGTACATCATATTCAAATTTTCTTAAAGTTAAAGAAAATGCTAAATTTTTAAAAACAGTCATATGAGGATATAAAGCATAATTTTGGAAAACCATAGCAATATCACGATCTTT
>FR889365.1 GCA_000432895.1 Firmicutes bacterium CAG:449
TTACCAATTTCTTTTTTTATCAATCAAAGATATCTTTTCTTCTAAACCTACATTAGACAGCACATTACTTAAATACTCTAATAATTCTTCACTTTCATTAGTTTCAATACATAAATATTTAGCATTAATTTTATTTAATTTCTTAATAAAGTTATTAATAATTAAATCATAATCTTCATTTTTATTTAAAATTTTATCTATAAAATTATCTAATAAATCGCTAATATTCTTTTTAGCTTCTTCATTCATGTTAACCCAATTATTTGTTGGTTTATTTATTTTATTAGGTTCATATTGCTTTAAATAATTAAAATACCATTTATTTTCTAAATCATCATTCCAGTTTTCTAAAGTAAAACCTTCTTCCCATCTTAATTTTATATAAGATATTCCCCAAGCTCTATAAGGAGACAGTTCTTTTAAACTTTCATCAAATTTAGTAAAAGTTTTTACAATTTTATTTTTATCATCAAAAATATACCAAACTAATTTACCATTTGCTTTTCTTTCACTACTTCTTAAATACTTTGGAAAAATTACAGATGAAGGAATAATAAAATTACCTAAATATTTGCCATAATTAATTAAATCATTTTTATAAAATCGTTTTAAATAATAAAAATTTTTACTTAAAATAATTTCTTCTAAATTATTCAAATTTAAAACTGGTTTTTCAAAAACTCTAACTTTATATCCATAGTCAGATTTAGATATAATTTGTACTAAACCAAACATATTACCTATTTCAAATGAATAGACATCACCATTTTTTACTTTATTCATATTTTGAGCCCCATATATTTAATGTTTTTTGCTTTATAAAAAATGTATTAGCATAATTTCTAGCAAATTTTTATGTCAAAAATTTATTCTTTAAAAATTTAAATTATATTTGTTAATAGATATTTTTTCTTTAATATCAATATTTAGAATTTTCTTTCTTAGTTTTACTCAAAAAATTCATAATAAGTTTAATTATAACTTCTTTTTCATCTGGTTTTGATTCTGCAGTTAAGACAGTAATTGCAACCAAAGTATCATTAGATATTATTGTTTTATTGTTTTTAATTAAAGCGTGATTTCTATTTAAAAATTCCAAAAATAATGTTGCAGCAATTCTTTTACATCCATCAGCAAAGGGATGATCTTTTACTAAAAAATATAGTAAATGAGCTGCTTTTTCTTCTAAAGAAGGATATATTTCTTCACCAAAAACATTTTGATAAACTGCAGCAAGAATTCCATCCAATTTTCCTTTTTCTTTTTCCACACCAAATACAGATGATGTATTTTTAAACTTCATTGAATCGATAATTGTTCTACAATCAGAATATGTAAGTCTATATATTGTTTCATTTCCCTTTGGTTTAATTAAACATTGATGATCATATTCATCTAATAAATCTAATGCATTAGTATATTCATCTATAACATTAACTAATGTTTCTTGGTCAATATTCAAAGATGATGCAAGCATTTTATTTTGTACTTCAATTGTTTTATTAAGTGCTTCCATTCTTCTTTTATTAATTGAATATCCTTGAACTAGATATTCCTTTAAAACTTTATTTGCCCATTTTCTAAAAATAATACCTCTTTGTGATTTAACTCTATATCCTACAGAAATTATCATATCAAGATTATATATTTTTATTTTACGAGTAATTTTTCTTTTTCCTTCAATTTGAACTTGTGCGTTTTCCGCACATGTTGAATCAATGCTTAATTCTTTTTCTTTATAAATATTAGTAATATGTCTAACAATTCTTGAACGATCAACATCAAATAATGAAGCCATTTCATCTTGAGAAAGCCAAACAGTCTCATTATCTA
>FR889366.1:0-9061 GCA_000432895.1 Firmicutes bacterium CAG:449
ACCTTAAATTATATTTACTTTATTTTTTATTTATTCTTAGTTATTTATATATTTTTATTTATTGCATCTTTTAATTAAATAATTCTTTATACGCCTAAATGAGTATAAAATAAACATTTTTGTATAAAAAAACAAACCAATTTTAAGGTTGTTACTTAAGCTTTGATTTGTCTATAATTTTTATCTATTTATTTCGTATAAAGGACAAGTACTACTTGTACAAGTAATACATTGATGAGTATGATATATACAATTTATTTTTTCATCAAAAATCCATTTTTCTTTTTTTAATTCTTCTAATTGTTTTTGCTTTTTCTTCTCTTGTAATTCTTTAATTAAATTTTCTTTTTCTAGAAGAATTAATTTTTCTTCTTTTTCTCTTTTAATAAATAAAACTGATAATGTAGTAATTAAGGCAATTAATACTACAATTAAAATAATATTTGTTATTAACCAACCTATCATATTAATTCTCCATTTCTACTTTTAGTTGACCACTTTGCTTGATATAACCTATATTAAGTTGTTTTTTTACTAATTCAAGTTCTTTTTCACTTTTGATTTCAATTTTAATAGTCTTTAATAATAATGGTTCAACTTCTTTATTTACTCTAATTTTACCAAAATTAAATTTAACAATTAAACTACCATTAACCGCAACAATTTTGGCAATTGTTTTTCTTTTACCATAAGTTAAACTTTCATATGATTTTCTAGTGTTAACATTAACATCTTTTAATGTGGATACATAATTAATAATTTCATCATAATATTTTTTATGTTCTTCATCTAGTTTAGCTAATTCATCAATAAAAATAACATCATGGGAAGTTCTAACAATAACATTATTATTTTCAACTTTCTCATCTTTAAAGTAATCTTTTAATTTTTGTATTTCTTGATCTAATTTTAAACATTTTATTTTAAAATTAAGACTTTCATTATTATTCTTTAACATAAATGCAACAAAATATCTAATGGTGATTGCAATTAAAAATATTAATACAAAAAATACGGCAATATATACTATTTTCAAAGTAAAATCCCCCTTTTTTTCACAAAAATAATACCCCGAGAAAGTATTTTTGTCAACAATCTTTCATTTAAATAAACGATTGTTTATTTAAAGTAAAAGAAGGTTTTATATCATAAATTATATTATGTAAAAAAAGTTTCACATAAGAGGTGATTTATGACTAAGTTAACATATTAAATATTATTGAATTTAAATTAAATAATATACAGAAGTGTATGAATTAAAAATATATAAATTTTTCAACAACTTTTAAAGTAATTAATAAAATGCAATTATATATGTTTTTTTTAATTTCTCCTTTTTCAACAATAAAAAAACGATAAATATCGTTAACTATACCACATCTAGTTATATATTTATCGTTTTTATTTTATTTAATTAGTCACAAAGTCTTTTAAATCTTTTGAAACGCATTTCTGCATATTCTTGAGATTTAGTTAATAACTCTTCAGCATGTTCTGGATTTACCTTTGGTAATTGAGAATATCTTGTTTGAGTCATAACGAAGTCTCTAAATTTAGAGAAGTCTGGATCTTTGCAATCCATTTGCATTGGACATTTTCCTTCTTGTTCAAGTCTTGGATCATATCTAAAGATTGGGAAGTAACCACATTCAACTGCTTCTTTTTCAGTCTTTTGTGCATTAGCAAGGCCACCTTTTAATCCATGAGCTTGACATGGAGAATAACAAATAATTAATGAAGGTCCATTATATGATTCAGCTTCTTTCATAGCTTTGATTGCTTGCATTTTATTTGCGCCCATAGCAATTTGTGCAACGTAAACATTACCATAAGAGATTGCCATCATTGCTAAATTCTTCTTAGCGGTCTTCTTACCTGAAGCTGTAAACTTAGCAATAGAACCTGTTTGAGATGATTTAGAAGATTGTCCACCTGTATTAGAATAGACTTCTGTATCAAGAACTAAGATATTAACATCTTCTTCATTAGCAATAACGTGATCAAGTCCACCATAACCAATATCGTATGACCAACCATCACCACCGACAATCCATACAGATTTATCTAATAAATCTCTTTCATAATTAAGAACTTCTTTGATAGCTTCATTTTTAGATGCTTTAATTAATTCAACAAAGTGAGGTAACATAGCTCTAATATGTTCTCTATCTTTAATATGTTCTTCATAATCGTTAATAGCATTAGCTAATTCTTCTTCAACGTCAGCTTTATTTGCTTCTAAGATTTTGCAAATTTGACCGAGTTTATAATCAGTAGCTACTCTCATACCAAAGCCATATTCTGCATTATCTTCAAATAATGAGTTAGCCCAAGCAATACCATTACCATCTTTATCAGTTGTAAATGGAGTTAAAGGAGTAGAACCATTATAAATTGATGAACATCCTGTAGCATTAGCCACTAACATATCTTTACCAAATAATTGAGAAGCTAAACGATAATATGGAGTTTCTCCACATCCTGCACATGCTCCAGAAATTTCTTGGTATGGCATTAAGAATGCGGCACCTTTAACTGTTGTTACAGGGAAACCACCTGTTTTATATTCAACGTGTTTATATAAATAATCTGCTGCTGGTTCTTGAACATCAAATTGAGATTTAGCTTCAACCATTTCAAGAGCTTTCTTACCAGCTTTACCAGGACATTCAACAACACATAAGCCACATCCAACACAGTTTCTTGGAGTAACTTGAATTCTAAATGATAAACCTTTAACTGCTGGTCCACCCATTGCAGGAACGACATCATTTCTAACTGTTTCAGGTAAATTTGCTTTTTCTTCTTCAGTTAATAAGAAAGGTCTAATTGTTGCATGAGGACAAACGAATGCACATTGGTTACATTGAATACAATTTTCTTTAATCCACATTGGAACTCTATCAGCGATAGAACGTTTTTCCATAAATGTGACATTATTTCTCATTGTTCCATCAAGTAATTCATAATCTAAGAATTTTGATACTGGAATATCATAACCATCTAACGAACCAATAACATTGACAAATGAATCAAAATATTCATCACCAGTAGTAGCGTATACTCTTGTTCCATCAAGGTTAGCCCATTCTTTCTTAACTGGAACTTCTACTAAGCCTTGAGCACCAGCATCAATAGCATCCCAGTTCATTCTAACAACATCGTCACCTTTTTTAGCGTAAGATTTTTGAGCAAATTTTTTCATCCAATCTTGTGCTGTAGCATAATCCATAATGTTTTGATTTAAGAAGAAGAAAGCAGATTGTAAAATTGTATTTGTTCTACGTCCTAAGCCAATTTTTGCTGCTAAACTATTAGCATCAATAATATAGAATTTAGCATTCTTTTCAGCGAGTTGTTTTTTCATTCTATTAGGTAATCTTGCTTCAATTTCATTAGCAGGAATATCTGTATTTAATAAGAATGTTCCACCTTTCTTTAAGCACTTAATCATATCAAATTTAAAGATGTATGAATCAAGTGAACAAGATAAGAAGTCAGCATGTTCAACATAATATGTAGAATGAATTGGTTCTTTACCAAATCTTAAGTGAGATCTAGTAACACCACCAGCTTTTCTTGAGTCATATGCAAAATATGCTTGAGCATATTGATGAGTAGCATCACCAATAATCTTAATGGAAGATTTATTAGCAGAAACTGTACCATCACTACCTAAACCATAGAATAAGCAAGATGTATAATGACCATCAACATGGAAAGAATCATCAACAGGAATTGATAAATGAGTTACATCATCATTAATACCAACTGTAAATGAAGTCCAAGGTTTTTCTGAATCTAAGAAATCAAAGACTGCTTTAACATGTTTTGGTTGAGTATCTCTACTAGAAAGACCATAACGTCCTCCTACAATAACATCCATCTTTCTACCCATTTGTTCAAGAGCTGCAACAACATCAAGATATAAAGGTTCACCAGTAGCACCTGTTTCTTTTGTTCTATCTAAGACAGCAACTTTTGTAACTGTTGAAGGAATAACACTTACTAAATGTTTTGCAGAGAATGGACGATATAAGTGAACTTTAACTAAACCAACTTTTTCACCTTTAGCCATTAATGCATCAATAACTTCAATAGCAGTTTCAGTAACTGAGCCCATAGCAACAATAACTTTAGTTGCATCTTTAGCACCATAATAAGTAAATGGAGCGTAGTTTCTTCCAGTCATTTCAGAAACTTTTTTGAAATAGTAATCTGCTACTTCAATAACTTTATTGAAATGAGAATTTTGAGCTTCTCTACCTTGGAAGTAGATATCATCATTTTCTGCTCCACCACGAGTTACTGCATGAGTATGTGGATTTAAAGCTCTCTTTCTAAATCTTTCAAGAGCTTCTTTATCTAATAATTTTGCCCAATCGCTTGGATCAATAAATTCGACATTTTGAATTTCGTGTGAAGTTCTAAATCCATCAAAGAAATGGCAAACAGGAACTTCTGATTTAATTGCAATTAAGTGTGCAAGAGAAGCTAAATCAGCAACTTCTTGTACTGAATGAGAGCATAACATTGTTATGCCTGTTTGACGAATAGCATAAATATCTTGATGATCACCAAAAATTGAAAGTGATCTTGTTGCTAATGATCTAGCAGAAACGTGTAATACTGCAGGCAAACATTCGCCAACCCATTTATAAATGTTTGGAATCATTAACAATAAACCTTGAGAAGCTGTATATGTTGTAGCTAATGCGCCAGCTTGTAAGGCACCATGAACTGTTCCTGATGCACCAGCTTCAGATTGCATTTCAACAACTTTAACTAATTGATTGAAGCAATTTTTCATACCTTCAGAAGCATATTGATCTACTAATTCAGCCATTGTTGAAGATGGAGTGATTGGATAGATACTAGCAACTTCGGTAAAATTATAAGACGCTAAAGCAGCTGCTGTATTGCCATCAACAGACTTCATTGTCTTTTTAATTTCATTTGACATGTTTTATTTTATCCTCCTATAAAACCATCTTTCATTATAAATTATTTTTTAATAATTTAGTAGACTATTTTTTTAATATAATAAAAAAAAGTTATCTATTTGACAACTTTTTTTAGATATTCATAAACTTTGAAAGATAAATCATCTCTTTCTAAAGAAAAATCAATCATCGCTTTAACATAACCAAACTTATCACCAATATCATATCGATCACCTTCAAACCAATAACCATATACTTTTTCTTCTTTCATCAAAGTAGAAATTGCATCCGTTAATTGTATTTCTCCACCTTTACCTGGCTTTTGATGTTCAAGGATATTAAATATTTTATTAGTTAAAACATATCTTCCTAAAACAGCATATCTAGAAGGAGCTTCTTCAATGGTTGGTTTTTCAATAACCGAATCCGCTAAAATCATTTTATCATCAATGATAACTTTTGGATTAATAATTCCATATTTAGAAACATCATCATCAGGAACAACTTGTACACCTAAAATAGATGCTTTTTCTTTTTCATATGCATCAAGCATTTGTTTTAAAACAGGCTCACCTTTACGATTAACAATTAAATCATCGCCAAGCATAATTGCAAAGTCTTCACCATTAATAAAATCTTTTGCACACATTATCGCATGGCCTAATCCTTTCGGTTCTTTTTGTTCAATAAAAGTAATCTTTACTAAATTACCAATTTCTCTAATCATTTTTGCTTCTTGTAACTTATTTGCTTTAATAAGTCTTGCTTCTAAAGTTTCATCTTGAGAAAAATGATTTAAGATACTTGGCTTTTCTTCTGAAATAATAATACCAACTTCTTCAATTCCACTATTATGTGCTTCTTCAACAATATATTGTAAAGCAGGCTTATCAATAATTGGGAACATTTCCTTAGGAATAGATTTTGTAGCCGGTAAAAACCGTGTCCCTAACCCTGCCGCCGGGATAATTACTTTTTTAATACTCATTTTTATCAATTTCCTTTTTATAAAATTTTAAACACAATAACAAAACGTTATAACTATATAATACCGATTTTTTTATTTTTTACAAGTCTTAAAATTTTTGTAGCACTATTGAAAACGCTTTTTTTGAAAATAAAATATATTGTTAAATTATTTTATTTAAGATAAAATAAAGAAAAGGAAGGATTCTTATATGAAAATTGTCACAGGAATTGTTAAAGCTAATAATGGATTAACCGCTAGATTATCAACTCAAATCGTTGCAGAAGCAAATCGTTTCAAATCAAAATGTACAATAAAAGTAATGGATGAAGAAGCCGATTTAAAATCAATTATGAATGTTATGGCACTCGTTGTTCCAACTGGAAATAAATTTTCAATTATCATTGAAGGTGATGATGAAGAAAAAGCAGAATTAGCTTTTAATAAATTATTACCTGAAATTGATTTGCAATAAGAAAAGACATTAAGTCTTTTTTATTTTGTTTTATCATAAGTTTTAATGTGATGATTAATGCAAACTTACATTAAAATAAATCTTTCAAACATTATTGATAATTATAAAAAAATACAAGAATTTACTAATAAACAAATCATTGCAATTATTAAAGATAACGCTTATGGGCATGGATTAATTCAAGTAGGTAAAATGTTATCTTCTATAAATTCTTTTCTTGCAGTTTCTAATATTGAAGAAGCAATTACATTAAGAAAAAATATGGTTTTCTCGCCAATTTTATTATTAGGTAGAGAAGATGATGCTAAAATAATTTTTTCTTTAAAAATACATCAAGGTGTCTCTTCTTTAGAACAATTAAAAATATTAGCTAAGCAAGAAATTCCTATTTCTATTCATTTAGAAATTGAAACCGGAATGTTCCGTTTAGGAATAGAAGAAAAAGATATTGATGAAGCTATAAATATAATTAAACAATCAAAATTAAGATTAAAAGGAATTTATACACATTTTTGTTCAAGTGATAATTCTTTGCAAATTGAAATATTTAAAAAAGTTTTATTAAAGTTTTCTTCTTTTAATAAATTATTAATTCATACTCAAGCCTCAAATTATATCAATCAAGATTTATCTTTTTGTAATGCAATAAGAGTTGGTTTAGCTTTATATGGTTATTCACCTTATTTAAAATTAAAGCCAGCGTTAAAACTAATTTCACCAATCATAAGAATAATTCCTATTAAGGCCAATCAAAAAATTGGTTATGATTATCTCGAGTCAACAAATGAAGATGGATTTATTATAACTATTCCCTTTGGATATAGTTTAGGTTTATCTAGACTAAAAAAAATATGTTTTACCTATCAAGATAAAACATATTATCAAATTGGCAAATCATGTATGGATATGATGATGTTTTTTTCTAACGAAAATATTCCTATAAAAGAAATCGAAATCATATCAAACGAAAATACAACAAAATTATTAGAAAATAATAATGAAATCATATATTATGCTTTATCTTCATTATCATCAAGCATTAAAAGAATTTACGAAAAATAACTTTTATTACTTTCTTTAATTAATAAAAAAGTACAAATATAAGATTTTACTAAAATGATAAGGTCTTATTATATACATGAATTTATTTGAATCATTATCATAATTATTATTTACATGCTTTATAAACATTGACTTATCAGCAAAAAAATCTTTTCTTAAAATACATGAAAGTGCCAAAATAAAATCAAAAGGTTTGGTTAAAATTAAATAATTTTTTTAATTTTAATATGTATGTTGAATATTTTGAATTAAAACAAAAATCTAAATAAATTAAAGTATTAACATTTTCCACGAATTGTTTAAATTTGGAAGTTTGTGGAAAAACATTTTAGTTATGGTAATTATGATTTTTAAATTGCTTAGTTTCATTAAATTTGTGATAAATGATTTAGAAATAGATAATAAACAAGCAATAAATTATAACCAAAATCATTTTTAAGTAATAAAAAAGCCTAAAAATAGGCTTAAGGTAGGTAATTGGTGGACCCTTGGAGATTCGAACTCCAGACCCACTGATTAAGAGTCAGTTGCTCTGCCAACTGAGCTAAGGGTCCTTCGCTTAAAAATAATAAATCATTTTTAAGTAATAATCAAGTAAAATGCTAATTTTGGTTTTCTTTAATTAATGCTTTGATATTTCTAATTAACATTTGTGTTCCAACTTTATGTTGAGTATCATTAGGAATAATAATATCCGCATATCTAATAGTAGGTCTTACAAAAAGATGATGCATTGGTCTAACTGTTGATAAATATTGATTAATAACTGTTTCAACACTTCTACCTCTTTCTTCAACATCTCTTTGAAGTCTTCTTATAAAGCGTAAATCATCATCACAATTAACAAAAACCTTAATATCGGCAAGATTTCTAATTCTTTCATCTTCAAGAACTAAAATTCCCTCTAAAATAATAACTGATTTAGGCTCAATATGTTCAATTTCTTTTTTTCTTGTTTGACTAACAAAATCATAAATCGGTTTATCAATTGCTTTCCCATTTAGTAAATCTTTCAATTGCTCCACTAATAAATCATTTTCAAGAGATGAAGGATGATCATAATTAGTTTTTCTTCTTTCTTCTTTTGATAAATGATCTTGATTGCGATAATAATCATCATGCTTAATAAAAATAGCATCTTCTTTACCGATTTTACTTCTAATTTCATCTACAACAGTAGTTTTTCCAGATGCTGATCCGCCAGCAATACAAATTAATATAGGTTTCATACTTCTTCCTTTTAAATATATCTATTACGATATCTTTTTGCATATTTTGTATATTTAAACTCTAAATTTTCTTCACCAGATATTGCTTTACCATCAATATAATAAGGTGAAGTTACTCCTAATCCTTTACAAGTTGAATTAGTATCATTCCAAGTAATATTAAATGTTCCTGTTGTAAAATTGCAATATACTTTTTGAGAATATTGAAGTAATGTTTTTAAAGCACTACCAATTGGATGAGTTTGATCTTGAGCATCTCTAGAAGCACTTCCACGATCCACTAAAGCGGTAGAAATAACTGAAAAATTAGGCTTAAATTTATTCAATAAACGATAATTATTTGCATTACTTGAGCCATGATGACAAGATGTATAAACATCAATAG
>FR889366.1:9090-15917 GCA_000432895.1 Firmicutes bacterium CAG:449
ATCTTCATTGTTAAGCAATGATAATTGACCTTCGTCTTCAAGATCACCACCAAAAAAGAACTGTTTATTTTTATATGTTAGTAATAAAGTTACTGAAGTATTATTGACTCCATGTCCATCATAATTAATAATATCAGTATTTGCATCTTCATAATGACCTGTATTTAAAAAAGTAACATAAAAATCTTCACTAATATATAGAGTTTTTCTTGCTCCATTCCTATTGTTAATACAATCAATTACAGGTGAATATTTATCTGCATTTTTTAAAGTATTTTGAACATTTTGAGCGGTTGAATAATCACTTCTTTTACATCCATAATCAACAGCATATGTAATATTTTTAAAAGTCGATAGAGCAGTCAACATCCCGCCTATATGATCACTATGTGGATGTGAGCCTACGACTAATTCAATTCTACCATCACTAACATGTCGACGTAAAAAATCATTAACATATCCCCCATCTTCTGGAGCACCTGCATCAAGAAGCATATCAAAATCACCAGCTTGAATATAAATAGATTCCCCATATTCTTTATGCATTTCAATAAAATAAATATTTACTTCATCAATAATTTTTCTTCCTTTATAAAGCATATTAGTTTGACTACCTAATTCACCAGTTCCACTTGAAGGAGGAATAGCCAAAAAAGAAAAATCTAATTTATCATATTCAATTGAATCATAAAACAAATGAACAGTAATATTAACTTCTGTATCACTAGAAACTTCATAATATTTACCATTATTATCAATAACATTTGTTTTATCTGACTCATAAGTAAATTTTAATTTAGGAGATAAAATAGTATTAGTATAAAAATATAAATCATCACTTACATATTCAACATCTTCAAAACAATCTTCAATAAATTCAATTCCTTTTAATTTAATATTCATTTCGCTACTATCATTATCATCAAGAGGAAAAGAATGATTATCAATAATATTTTTAATATCTTGATTTTCAATAAATGTATAAGTAAATAATGTACTACTTACATTTTTGTTAACTAATTGAGCAATATCAGTAATATCTAATTCAATAGAAGTTATTGATTCATTTTTAATATAAATAGCATAATTAACATTACTTGCATAATAATAGTTTTCATGAGAAAAATTAAACGCTCCAATATTAATTAAAAACGATCTAACAACACCAGCACATTTAGATGCATCAATAGTAGAAGAAATTTTCCCATTAATAATATTTTTATTTTGAGCATCATTAAAAATATTATCTAAACCTAAGAAATTAATAATACTATTAGAAGAAAAACTTTTATAATAAATATCATCTTCATTTTTTAAGCATATATTTTCATTTAAAGTAAATTCTTCAATATTTAAATTCTTTTTTAATAATACATTCGATTTAGTTTGTACTACTGAATATGCTTTAAATTTATCTTCTTTTAATAAATATGTTGTTTGATTAGACGCTAAAGTATCATCAACAAATAATGTTTTGTTAACTTGTAAGTTATTAGTTGAATTGTATTTATCAAATATTTTTTTAGCTTCAGAATTAATAATAGAACAACTAGATAAAATAAAAGTTGATAGATATATTAATGTAAAAGCAAGTTTATTAATTAATTTCTTCATAAAAACCTCTTATTTATTCTATCAAAATAATTATATAAATTAAACAAAAAGACTCTCAAATTGAGAGCCTTAATTATAAAAATTTATTATTGAACGTTTGTACTAATAATAACTGCTTTATATGCTCCTTTGTTAGTATAATGACAAATAGCAAAAGCAGTAGAAGTATATGTATCAGAAACTAATGATTCAAATTCTTTTCCGCTTTCAGATCCTTGTAATAAAATATATTTTCCATTAGCATCCATAATTTCATAATTAACAAATCCTGATCCTTGAAATGCTTGAACTTTAACATCAGCAATAAAGACTTTATTTAAAGAATCATCTGCAGCATATATTTCTGCTAAAGTTTTTCCTTTTATAGCGGAATCAAGAGGAACATTTTTATTTTTTGCAATAGTTACAACCTCTGTTGGGTTTTTAACTTGTTGGACTGCTTTATTAGATTTATTCGTAAAATCTTCTCTATCAGCTTTTAAAGTAACTTCATCACCAATACTAGCAGCTTGAGCAACCTTTGGTCCATAAACATAAATTGTTCCTGTTGCATCAGTTAAATACATTCCTTGAATAAATTGTTCACCTTCATTTTTAGAATCATCCTTATATAAAAAATTAGATACAACTCCTCTAATAGCAACATTAGTACCGACTGCAGCAGCGATTGCTTCACTAATAGTAATAGTATCAGCTACTTCAATTTTCTTAACAGTAACTGTAAAATCTCTTGTACCAGTTGCATTTCCTTTTGTAGCAGTTGCAGTTAATTTAACTGAAGCATCATTATCTGTTGGTCTAGTAACAACTGCATCACTTCCATTAATAGTAATAAGTTCATTATTAGAAGCCCAACTAATTGTGACTCCACCTCTAGCGGAAACTACTAAAGGAAAATTTTTACTTACTTCAGCATTAACAGTTAATTCTTTTAAAGCTGAATCAACCATTTCTTGGCTTTCATCAACAATAGATGAATTACATGCAGTTAAAACTGTAGGTACAGTAGCAAATAATGCTAATGCACATAAAATTTTTAAACCTTTTCTCATTTTTTTCTCCTATTTATATCTTTATTCTACTACGACAAATTCACTTTCGTAAACACCTTCAGCTGTTTTATTTCTATTTCCTAAAACAATTTGATAAGAAGGATAGCTTTCAGCTTGCGCTTTATCTTCTTCAAAATAAATACCCATAATACCTGTCACTTTAACTGTTTTTCCACGATAATTATTATTATATTCATCAAGAGTATAACCAGGATTTAAAGTACCATTAATACGAATACTCATTGTATCATATGAAGTTTTATCAACTAAATCAGTAATTGTATTTGATGTATAAACAGTATAAGATAAATCTTTTGACATATTAGCTTCAGTTCTAGTAGAAGAAGTTAACTTAACTTGAACTTCAATAAGTTTACCAATATATCCATTTAAAATTGTTGTATTAAAATCTTTACTTGCATCTAAAGTAATTGGAGTAGGCATTTCAATTTTTTTACTTTCATCAGTAACTTTAACAAATGTTTCTCTAGCAAAAACAATATCAGTTAATTGTTTTTGTCCACCATACTCAGATAATCTACCACGAATATCGATTGTATCACCAACACTAAACATAGAACCAATAGATTTTGCATTAATACCCATATAAACATATAAAGCATAACCATTAGCATCTTGGAAGTAGAAATTAACACCAATAAATCTAGTGATAACACCAGTTAATGATACAAATTTACAATTAGTAGAATATTCATCAAAATTATCTAAAGCTTCTTTTATTGACATTTCTGTAGGTGTTTTAGAGTAATCATAATTTGGATCAATTTCATAACCTGTATATCTTTTTTCAAGTGACTTCATTCTTAAATCAGCTTCAAAAAACAAATCACCTAATTGTAAAGAACCATAATTTTCTTCATGACGAGAATATAATTTTGGTTCTTTTGTTTTATCAGCGTTATAGCACCAATTAGTTTCACCTAAATTACCAGTATAGAAAGAATAACATTCTTCAATAACATCTAATTGATAAGAACGATAATTTTTTAAATTACCTGCATCTTGTCCTTGTGGACAATACCAAACTAATCCTAACCAACGTGTTCCATTGCTATCAAGACGAACGCCTGATTTGAATGTATCATAAACACTAGTATATTTATCAGTATTAATACTAGTAGCATCAATAATAATACCAGCAGCGTTTTCTAATATACTTTTTGCATAAGCAGAAGCTTTTTTACCCCATGGAGCAATTGAAGAAGTTGATTCAGGAGTATCAATAGCTAAAAATCTAATAGTAACATAGCTATGTTCTTTTCCTAATGGATTAGTGTATTTATCTTGAATACCTGCACTAGAAATATGGAAGATAGCAGTATCACCATCAGTTACTGATTTTAATTTAACTTTTTCTACTTTATCTTCTAAGAATGTTTTACCATTGATATTAATATTAAGATCAGCAAAAGATAATTTATCACTATAATAATGGTCAATTTGAGTTGGTGCATTATCAAGAATAGAATCATCAGTAGTTTCACCACATGATGCTAAACAACATAGAATAGAAAAGCTCGAAACAAGACCTAATAAAATTTTATTCATTTTGTTCTCCTATTCGCATCTAATATTAAAGTCTTTTAATTCATTATATGCATCAGTCATTGCTGCATTAATATCTTTATTTTGACAATAAATAGATTGAATCATTGTATCAACAGTATCACGAACAATAGATGAACCAGAGAAAGCAATATCAGTATAGAAATAACTTAATTCATCATAAGCAGCATTTAAGCATTTTGGAGCAGCGCCTGAGAAAATATCATCAGTAGTTAAAAATGATTTAAATCTATCACTATTTTTTGCACTTTCTCTAACTGGTAAATAACCTGTTCCCATCGAGAAAGTTGTTGTGTTTTCAGTAGAAGTTAAATATCTAATTAATAACCAAGAAGCAAGTCTAGTTAAATTATTAGAATTTTTAGAAAGAATAGCACAGTTTGTACCTTGTTGAATAACAGCTTTAACACCATTTGTTTTATCTTTTTGAGGCATTGTTGTACATTTTAATTCAAATTTATCTGAATTATTGTTATTAGCACCAGCTGTTGAACCAATGGAAATAAAAGCTTGTCCAATTGCCACCAATGAAGATCCATAAGATTGGCTAACTTTATCTGGAATATTCCATAATCCTTGATCTGCTTTTTCTTTGAAATATTGTTGAACCGCTAAAGTAGTAGAATTCTTAAATGTAACTTTTCCACCTTCATTATCTCTTGTTGTATATACAGCTTTTGCTGCTTCTTCACTCTCTGCCCATTGTCTAGCAGTAGTAATAAAGAAGTTAGCGCCTGAATCAATATAAACTGGATAATCAGATTTTTTAGTTACTTCTTTATTAGTAGTATAAATAAGCCCACTAGCGGAATTAACTTTTGTTTTTAAAGCTTCAGAAACTTGCCAAAGTTCATCCCAAGTTGGATTTGACCATTTTCCATTTTCATCTAAGAAACCTTTTTCTTGTAAAATTGGATCAACTGCAGTAGCGTTATAATACATAACTTCAGTTGATTTATTAAATGGAATACCAGCAATAATTGATTTACCATTCATTTCTAATTGATTTTCTGTACGATATGATTCAATAAAATCATTCCAAGCATAATCACCAGTTAAACCAATATTAGTATCAGTAGAATTAACATATTCATCAAGTGGTAAAAGAATACCTGAATCAATATAGTCAGCAAAATGATCTGGATAACCAAGTAACATAGTAGGAATAGAATTGGATTTAGTTCCTAAATTAACTCTACTTCTAAGGCCATCATATCCTCCACCAACAGAAGTAGCTTTAACATTTATATAAATGTTTTGCGCTTTCATTTCTTCTTCAAATGATTCAATTAATGGATCTAAATTACTTGAAATATTATGTCCAAATGAATGCCAAAATTCAACTTGAATAGGATTACTTTCCGATGAAGCTTCCTTTAAATCATTTAATGTTTTCATTGCAAATTCTTCACCAGCATTTGCAACACCACCCCCACATGAAGTTAATGAAGCAGTAGCGGCAAAAATAACTAATGTTGAAGCAAGAAATTTTAATTTTTTATTTTTCATAAATCTCCTCTTTATTCTTGTTTAACTAACCTTTTATACCTGAACGAGCAACCCCGCGCATAATGTACTTCTTGAAACAAGCAAACGCTAGAAGTAATGGAATACTTACTACAGTTGTAGCAGCCATTCTAATGTTAGATGTATCACCACCTGTTTCAGATGAGAATAATGACATTAATCCATCAGTAATTAATTTCATATCTGCACCTTGAGAAACAGTTCTTGGCCAAATATAAGCATTCCAACTACCAATCATTGATAAAATCAAGACAGTAATAATTGCAGGTCGAGCAATTGGAATCATTACTTTAAACAAATACTTAAAGTCTGAATTACCATCAACTTTAGCAGCATAATATAACTCATTTGGAATTTGTTTAAAGTTTTGTCTTAAGAAGAATGTATAGAATACGGAAGCTCCAAAAGGCAAAATCAAAGCAATATAACTATCTAATAAGCCCCAGTTAGCAATCGTAGTGAAATTTGTCATAATCATCATTTCACCTGGAACCATCATTGTAGCAAGTAACAATGAGAACAATGTTTCTCTTCCTTTAAATTCAAGTCTAGAGAAAGCAAAAGCCGCTAAAACTGTAGTAGTAGTAGATAATAATGTTGATAAGGATGCAACAAGTAAAGTATTACCAATATACTTCAATAGAAGTGGAACACCATTTGATGACCTTCCAGTTGTAAAAGCGGTAATATAGTTTGCAAAAACATCTTGAATGCTATCAACATGGAAAGGAGTAGTAGCAATAAATGTGGCAGGAATTTGTTGTAATTCTTCTTGATTTTTAAAAGATGTAATAATCATCCAATAAAAAGGAATTAAAGTAAATAAAGCGGCAATAACTAAGAAGAAATAAATAAAGCCTAATTTAATTCTTCTAGTAATTTCATAATGTCTAGCTTGTTCTTCACTTTCAAAATATAAATCTTCGTGCTTTTCCATATGAGATTTCTTTTTCTTTTTAGTATCTGTATTTTCAGTTTTTGCTTCAACTGAATTTTCAATCACTTCAGCAATCTCTTCTTTTTCAGCAACTTCAGGAATCGTAATTT
>FR889366.1:15990-19757 GCA_000432895.1 Firmicutes bacterium CAG:449
TGAACAAATGTAATAATCATAATGAAGACAAATAAGATTAATGCTGCCGCTGCTGCTTTTGAAAGTAATGTAGCACCAGCTGTTGCACTAGTAACTTTACCAAAGTATTTATAAATATAACCAACAGCGGTAATAAATGTACTATCTTGTCCATTACCCATACTTTCACCAAATAAAGAAACAATTGATGAGTATGATTTAAATGCCCCCATTAAAGAAGTAATAGTAATATATAAAATCATTGGTGATAATAATGGAACAGTAATTTTAGTAAATACTCTCCATTTAGGAGTAGCGTCAACTTGTGCAGCTTGATAATATTGTTTATCAATACCTTGAATTCCACTTAAGAAAACTAAAATTTTAAATGCAAGTCCATTCCATATTGCATAAACTGTAATAACAAAAATTCCAGCCCAGTAAGGAACATGTTGAGCACTTCCTGTCCAAGCAACAGAAGATCCACCTAACAAATTAAGTAAAGAGTTAACAAGTCCATAATCTTGAGGTGAAAAAATAGTAGAGAAAACAAGTCCAAAAGCAATTCCATTTGTAACATAAGGTAAGAAGAAGACAACTTGGAAAAAGCCTTGTAAAGCTTTAATTGAATTCAAAGCGACTGTTAATAATAAAGCAATAATAATACTTAATGGAACCGAAACGACTACCATTACACAAGTATTAAGCATCGCTCGCCAGAATTCTGTATCAGTTAAAACTTGTACATATCTATCAAAACCAAATGATCCAAACGAATCAGTAATATAGTTATAATCTGGAAAAAATGAGATTACAAATGTATTAATGATTGGATAGAAAGTAAAGATTGCAAGGATTATCATAGCTGGAGCAAGCGAAATAAGAGCTTTCCAACCATCTTTTTTCCATTCAAGCATTTGCCCACCAGATGATTTTTTCTTTTTGCCAAGAACTTTTCTTTTTTCAGCAACTTGGTTTTCCATTATAATAATCTCTTTCCTTCTTTGTCAAATACAAAGAATCTTTTGAAATTAACTTTAACTTCTTGGCCTGGTTCAATTTCTACATCACTTGGGATAATCGCTTTACAAGTATTTTCTTGACCCTTAAATTTAAAAATCATACTCTTATCACGTCCAATATATTCAACCATATCGACAGTTACTTTATATTTTCCTTTTTCATCAATTTTAATAAATTCTGGTCTAACACCAATAAATAAATCTAAATCATTATTTTCTGTTTCTAAATTATTTTCTTCACTAGAAACTTTATTTGCTAATAATTCATCAAAATTAATATTTTTAATAGCAGTATCTCTAACAAAATCATTATAGAAAGTAACTTTCTTTTTCTCAGCATTATATTTAGCAGGAATAATATTAATAGGTGGAGTTCCTAAGAATTTAGCAACAAACATATCAACTGGTTCATTATAAACTTCTTGAGGTTTTCCAATTTGATGGACAACACCAAAGTTCATAACAACGATTTCATCAGAAATAGACATTGCTTCTTCTTGGTCGTGAGTAACAAAGATTGCAGTAACCCCTGTTTCTCTTTGAATACGTTTAATTTCTTCCCTAGTTTGTAAACGTAATCTAGCATCTAAGTTAGATAATGGTTCATCAAGAAGTAAAACATCAGGTTCTTTAACAAGTGCTCTAGCAATAGCAACACGTTGTTGTTGACCACCAGATAATTGACCTGGTTTTCTATCCATTAATCCTTCAATACCAACAATTTTAGCGTATTCAAGAGCTTTCTTTTCTGCTTCTTCTTTTGGCATTTTCTTATTTTCAAGAGGGAACATTATATTTTGTTTAACAGATAAATGTGGATATAATGCATAATTTTGGAAAACAAGTCCAATTCCTCTTTTTTCTGGTGGATATTTACTAACCTCATTCTCACCAAAATAAATTTCACCTTCTGTAGGTCTATGTAAACCAGCAATCATATAAAGTGTTGTTGATTTACCACATCCTGAAGGTCCTAGTAATCCAACAAGTTTTCCAGTAGGAATTGTAATATTAATATGATCAACTGCTACAACATTGCCTTCCTTTTTACTAAAAACCTTCGTTAGATTTACAAGTTTAACTTCCATAGGGATCCTCCTAAATTTTATAAAAGTCTTATAATTTAATTTTACCATAGATAAGAGATTTTTCAATTTCTCTTTTTTAATTTTAAATAGTTTCTTTATCTATATAGATAAATCTTCATTTTTTCAGTTCAAAAATCCAATTATTTTTTAATTTTTTCTTACTTCCAAATAATAATTCATTACCAACAGTCATAAGATATGAATTTCTTCCATAAAAAAATATAAAGTAAAATGAATCATTTTCTTTTTTAAAAATATATCTTAGTTTTTTGTTATAACGATAAAAGACATTTTCTAATCTTTTTTCAAAATTCATTAAATAATTTTTATTTTTGTTATATAAAGCAGAAATAATATTTTCTTCTTCTAAAATAAAATATTCCCAAAATTTATCAATTTCTTTAACAAGTTTTTCTTCAATATAAATTGATTCATACTTTGCTTCAAACATATCTATCCTCTAAATTAATCTTGGCAAAATTCCAAAAATAAAAAATGCAATTCCAAAGCCTAAAATAAAACATAAAATTTTAGCCCATAAAGGTACGGCTTTACCATCTAAACGCGCTAAATCATCTTCTTTTCTTTTCATCTAAATCCTCCTGAAGCATAGTAACCGCTAGTAAATCAGCAATTCCTCTACTTTTCTTATCACATAAGCAAATAATAATATTAATCGTAATTGGAATTAATAATAGCCATGTACTCATTAATATATCAATCATCATCCAAGCAATAAAACGAATAATAAGTTGAGCAAAAGAAGGTTTATTTCCATCTTGAGAAACTAATTTTAACTTAAAAATTAAATCACCAATTGTTCTACCTTTTTTCAAAATAAAAGGCATAATAAAATAAACAATTAAATTGCTTGAAACAATACTCACATATCCACCTATTTTCAAAACACGATTAACTTCTTTATCAAGATTTTTATAATTAGTATAATTATATAGTGAAATTTGAGCTTTATATAATTCTCTTTTATAAAAATTAATAAATTCACTATCTTCTTTATCAATTAAAGGATAATAAACATCATTCACTTTGTTAAATAAACCACTTTTATCTTTAGCATCTTCATAAGATGTATAATAATCTAATTTATCAACATAAGGGAAAGTATGTTCACCATCATATTTCATTTGATAAAATTCACTAATATGTTGATCATAATTAGAATCAATATCCACTAGTTGATCTTTTTCTTGCTTATATAATCCAGAAGAAGATAAAATATTATTCATTTCCACTACATTATTTTGATAATCTTGATTATTTTCAATAAAAATACATGAATAAATAAATCCTACAAATAAAAATAGTAGAAGCATGATAACAAAATCAATTAACGAAGATAAAATTCTTTTTAACTTTAAATTATTCTTCATAAGGCTTCCTTAATGATTTATCAGTATTTAATTTTTCTTTTTCTATAAATTCTTTATATTCATTAATATTTTTAAATGGTGTAAAGAGTGTTGTATCAATAACTTGACTAAACGATAAAACATCATGTAAACATTTTCCATTATGTAAAATAAGCATCATTAAAAAACTAATAAGTGCAGTTAACCCAAAAGTAAAAAATCCACATACAACTTCAAATATATAAATAGCTAAAACTCTTAAAAGCATAAATAAAACTCCAGAAGGAACATAATATTTATCAACAACC
>FR889366.1:19807-24961 GCA_000432895.1 Firmicutes bacterium CAG:449
ACCTAAACTTGCTCTATTTTTATTACAAAGTGGAATAACAAATAAAAATATTAAAATAGGAATTAAATAACTTAAAGCAAATAATAAAATTCTTAAAGAGGATAATTCAAATAATAAAGAAGAAATTAATCCATCTTTATAATTATTAATATCTTTATTAACTTTATTATAAACTTGATTACAAAATGCTATTCTATCTTCTTCTTTAACATTTTCATTAAAATTATCATTAGTAAATAATTCACTTTGACTTTTCATTTCATTTAATATATTTTCATCATAAATGCTATAAAAATAATTTAATCCAGTAAGATAAAATTCACTATCATATTTAGAACTATTGTCAACTAAAGATTTTAAATCTATTAAAGTATATGATTTTTTATATGAAGATATTATCTCTTCTTCGGTGTTTTCTTTCGAAGAAATGACATTATATTCATTATCAACGAAAAAATATAACCCCGTTTTTACTTGTTCAACAATAACTTGGTTCGATTTTTCTTCAAGATGGAATGCACTATTAAAAAAAGGAATGCAACAAGCATATTCAAAAATTAGACTTGTGATTACAATTAAACACAAGTCTATTAAGAAAGCATATATTCGTTTTAAAATTGAGCACTTATTCGTCAACATCTGAATTTTTAATTTCTATGACTTCTTCAGTGTTTTCAGTCTTTTCATCTGATTTCTCTTCAGTAGAAACTGTATTTGCTTCAACATCGATAACATTATTAGTAGTGTTCATTTCTCTAGCAATAAGTTTATTATCTAAAACTAATGTTCTTGCCGCATAATCATGAATAGCAAAATTATTCTTTGTAAACATCATCATAAGCATTGAAACAAGTAAAGGTATTCCATATAAAATTAATGATCCCATTACTTCTAAAGCAATAATTACAAATCTAACTAAAACTTGCCATTTTTTAATAGGTTCAACATCATCAGAAATTTTACCTAAACGTAATGAGAAAATCTTTTTACCTAATGTTTCACCATTTTTAAAGATCATTGGGAACAATAAAAAGACAATTAATAAACTAACAAAGATACCAACATATTTACTTCCATTAGTATAATTAAGAACTTTAGTGTAACTAGTATTATATTCACTATTATTTTTCATTAAATATTTATGTAAGTATTGAAAAACAGCATTTTGAGCATTTAAATAAAAGCTTGATGCATCTACTTCTTTGCCATTTTCATCTTTATATAATGAACATGTATTACTTACTTCATCATAAACAAATATTTTATCTTGAGCTTTTTGACTTTCAACATACGCTTTAGCTTGTTCACCAGTTGGATCACAACTATTATAAATAGCTATAAAATTATTATCATACTCTTGAGTTTTTGTATTATCATAAGTTTTATTGGTTAAATAAAATGTCATTTGATTATTTTCATTTTTAATAATTAAAGTAGGATAAGCGCATAATGTTCTTTCATATACTTCAAAACTATTTTTATAATCATCACTATTTGAAACAATAGGATTAATTACAAAAGATGCAAGTAAAGTATATAAAACAAAACATATTAATAAATCAATTAATGTAGCAACAAGTCTAGAAGTTGGATTAGCTTTATATCTATTATTCATTTTGAGATCTCCTTATTTTTTTAATATACCATAAAATCATAAAATATCATAGTTTAAAATATAGTTTATTAGAGGTATTTTCTTATGGAAAACATTAAAATTCATTTAATTACAGAAATAGACACATTAAAATCAATTTCTCATCAATATAATTGTCCTCTAGAAACCATTTATTTATTAAATCCTCTAGTAAAATATCAAGATTTAAAAATTGGACAAATTCTTTATGTGATAGAAGAAAGAAATATCGTTCCCCCTTTTGATCTATCCACAATAAAAGATAATCTTAATAAAATAAATGATTTAAACAAAAAGTCATTTACTTCATATGTTAATAAGTTTAACGATTATATTTTAATTGAAAATGAACTTTCAAATAATTATAGAAATTTATCTAATAAAATATTGCAAGAAGAAAACGATCAAACAATATTAAATAATCAATTAAAGTTATTACATTCCTATTATATTAAGTTCACCGATAATTTAATAAAAAAAGATGAAAAAGAAATTATAGAAACTAAAAATAAAATTAAAAATCATTTATTAAGTCTTTATAAATATCTAGATTCTAAAAATATCAAAATTAATTTTAAAAATCTTACTTCTTATGTTGAAAACAGATTATTAATGATTATAAAAATCGTAAATGGCAACTATTATGATTTATATAATAAATCTTAAATTTTTATATAAATTTTTTTAAAGCAATGATAGAATTAAAAAGTATTAAGGAATTATATATTATGAAACTTACAACAAGAAACATTGCTTTTATCTCATTATTTACCGCGGTAATATGTGTATTATCTCCTATTTCATTTCCTATAGGCCCTATACCTATTACTTTAGCTACCCTTGCTATTTATATAACGGGAGCCTTACTTGATTTTAAAAGATCAGTATTATGTGTTTTACTATTTATTCTAATCGGTTTAGTTGGTGTTCCAGTCTTTTCTGGATATCAAGGTGGTCCTGCTAAATTAGTTGGTCCAACAGGTGGATTTATCTTTGGTTATATTTTAGGAATTGTGGCTCAATCACTACTCACAACATGGAAAAAAGACAAAATTTGGATATATCCTTTAGCAATGATTTTAGGAACTATCTTTATTTATGGCTTTGGATTAGTATGGTACATGATCTATACAAAAACATCATTTGTAAGTGCATTTAGTACATGCGTGGTAACATTTTTACCAGGAGATGCGATTAAAATTGTTATTGCTACTCTAGTATCATTCAAATTAAGAAAACCATTAGATAAATGCTTACATATAGAAGCAACTAATAAATAAACTTGAATTAACAACTAAAAAGAGTACACAAATGAACTTAACCCCAAAAGTTGGACCGAATGAAATCGGAAAGACAAAGGGTTTTTTTATTATGAAATTAAGTTTAGAAGATAAAAAAGAAATTGTTCGTTTATATTTTGATGAACATTATGGTTTTAGAACAATTGGAAAGAAGTTTTCTATTAGGGCATCAAATGTTAACAAAATTATTAATGGATATAAAATACATGGTGAAACTTATTTGATTCATCCGCCTAAAATGCATAATTATTCACCAGAATTTAATTGAATTATTTATATATAACAAATTTATTTTTTCCATTCTGCCATGGCATAACCACGTGGATATAATTCAGTGCCAAGAAATTCTATACGTCCTTCTTTATATATTCCATTATAACCATCTTTTCTAAGACCAAATAAATATTCTTTAGTTACTTCTTCTCCTGTTGCCCATAAATAATAAGAGTCAGAGTCTAGAACAAGATAATTTTGTAATTCATTATTATTGTAGAGATTGTTTAATTTAAAAATTCCAACATCAGACTTAACTGTCATTTTTAAATCAGGAAAAGATGAGTTGTTATATGTCCATTTGTAAGTAAAAGACAATATAAGTTCCCATTTGTCATTTATTTTTATATCAGGTTCAGTATTAGAAGAGTTCTTTTTAGTTTTATAATTGAATTCATATGTGTTATCTTTATTCATTGTTAGTCGTATTATAGCTTGTGTATAATCTTTTGATGCACTAAATTGATAATCTTCTAGCATATGTTCTTTAATCTTATTTGAAGAAGAGCATGCAAAAAATGATAAAGAAACTAATAAACATAAACACAAAAAAATAATTTTTTTCATAATTTCATTTTATCAATAAAGTAAAAGAAGTTCAATAACTGAACATGACATTTATTTAATCAATTTTGTTGTAAAAATATACAAAAATACTAAATTTTCAAATAAATTATAGTCGATTAATTAATAAACTAACTTTTTTTGTGGTCAAAAGGCAGTTATAAACTCGTTAAATATTATTACAATCGCACTAAAAAAGAAAATAAATTTTTCACCTGTTTGGTATATTTTTTTGCTTACATTTTTATTTACAATTTTCTAGTAAAAAAAAGAGATGTCTTAAAGACACCTCTAATTAATTTTTAACTTAAATTATTTAATAATTGAGTTAACTGTTCCAGAACCTACTGTACGGCCACCTTCACGAATTGAGAATTTAGTACCTTGTTCAATAGCAACTGGGTGAATTAATTCAACTGTTAATGTGACGTTATCACCTGGCATAACCATTTGTACGTCTGCAGGTAAAGTAATAACACCTGTAATATCTGTTGTACGGAAATAGAATTGTGGTCTGTAGTTTGTTAAGAAAGCTGTATGACGACCACCTTCTTCTTTTGTTAATACATAAACAGAAGCTTCGAATTTTGTATGTGGAGTAACTGTTCCTGGTTTTGCTAATACTTGGCCACGAACGACTTCATCACGGTTAACACCTCTTAATAAGATACCAACATTATCTCCAGCTTTTGCTTCATCAAGAGTTTTACGGAACATTTCAATACCAGTAATAACTGTTTTCTTTGTAGGTTTGATACCAACTAATTCAACTTCATCACCGAGTTTTGCTGTACCACGTTCAACTCTACCAGTAACAACTGTACCACGACCTGTAATTGTAACAACATCTTCAATTGCAAGTAAGAATGGTTTATCAACATCACGTACTGGATCTGGAATATATGTATCAACAGCATCCATTAATTCTAAGATAGCTTTTTCTGCTTCTGGATCGCCTTGGAGAGCTTTTAAAGCTGAACCACGGATAATTGGTGTTTCATCTCCTGGGAAACCATATTCATTTAAGATATCACGAATTTCCATTTCAACGATGTCGATTAATTCTGGATCGTCAACTTGGTCACATTTATTTAAGAACACAACAATGTATTTAACACCGACTTGTCTTGCAAGTAAGATGTGTTCACGTGTTTGTGGCATAACACCATCAGTAGCAGCAACAACTAAGATAGCTCCATCCATTTGTGCAGCACCAGTAATCATGTTTTTAACATAGTCAGCGTGGCCTGGGCAGTCAACGTGAGCATAGTGTCTCTTTGCTGTTTGATATTCGATATGAGCAGTATTAATTGTAATACCACGTGCTTTTTCTTCTGGAGCAGCATCGATTTGATCGTATGCTTTCTTTTCAGATAAGCCTTT
>FR889366.1:25083-28369 GCA_000432895.1 Firmicutes bacterium CAG:449
TTTCTTTTGCCATTGTTAAATTTCCTCCCTATAATATTTTAACATTTTAATGTTATAGCAAATTTTTTATAAAATCAACTACTCAAGCAAAAATTGCCTAAGTAGTTAAATTTTAATTAGTTATAATAATATTTTTTCACTATTTTGCTGCGTTCTTTTTGATAATTTCATCAGCAACAAATTTAGGACATTCTTCGTAGTGGTCAACTTCCATTGTGTAGTTAGCTCTACCTTTTGTTAAAGAACGAAGGTCAGTAACATAACCAAACATATTTGCAAGTGGAACGAATGCATCAATAACTTCTGCATTACCTCTTGAGAAATATCCATTAACAGTACCTCTTCTTGAAGCGATATCGCCCATTACATCACCAAGATATTCATTAGGAACTGTAACTTCAACTTTCATAATAGGTTCAAGAATTACTGGATCACATTTTTTAGCAGCTTCTTTTAATGCTAATGAAGCAGCAACTTTATAAGCAGCTTCAGATGAGTCAACATCGTGGTAAGAACCATCGAATAATGTTGCTTTGATATCAATAATTGGATATCCAGCAAGTAAACCTCTATCTAAAGATTCTTTTAATCCATCTTGAGTTGGTTTGATATATTCTCTTGGAACAACACCACCAACAATTGCATCAACGAATTCAAATCCTTTTCCTGGGTTAGGTTCAAATCTAATCCAAACATGACCATATTGACCATGACCACCAGATTGTTTAATGTAACGTCCTTCACATTCTGCAGTTTTACGAATTGTTTCACGATAAGCAACTTCAGGAGCACCAACATTAACTTGGACACCAAATTCATCTTTTAAACGTGTAACCATAACATCAAGGTGAAGTTCACCAACACCAGCAATAATATTTTGACCAGTTTCGTGGTTTGTATAGAATCTAAATGTTGGGTCTTCTTCTGATAATTTAATTAAACCTGCAGTCATTTTTTCTTGATCTGCTTTTGATTTTGGTTCAATTGATTCAGAAATAACTGGATCTGAGAATTGAATTGATTCAAGAATAACTGGGCGATTTTCATCACATAATGTATCACCAGTTGTAGTGGATTTTAAACCAACTGCTGCACCAATATCACCAGCTAAAACTTCTTCAACTTCAGCTCTATGATTTGAATGCATTAAGACTAAACGTGCAAATCTTTCTTTGACATCTTTTGTAGCATTTAATACATAAGTACCAGATTTTGCTGTACCAGAATAAACACGGAAGAATGCAAGTTTACCAATAAATGGGTCTGTCATAATTTTGAATGCTAAAGCAGCAAGTGGAGCATCATCTCTTGGTTCACAAACAACTTCTTCACCAGTTAATGAAGTACCAACTGCAGCTGGAATATCAACTGGAGAAGGTAAATATTCAACAACAGCATCAAGTAATCTTTGAATACCTTTATTTTTATAAGCAGAACCACATAATACTGGGAAGAATTGACATGTTAAAACGCCTTTACGAATAGCTGTTTTAACTTCTTCAACTGTTGGTTCTTGTCCATCAAGGACTTTCATCATAATATCATCATCAAAATTAGCTAAATTTTCGAATAATTTTTCTCTTAATTCCATTACTTTTTCTAAGTATTCTTCTGGAATAGCAACGATTTCTTCATCAGAACCTTTAGCATCTTGATAAACATAAGCTTTTTGTTCAATGATATCGATAACACCTTTAAGTGTTGATTCAATTCCTATTGGATATTGAATAGCTGCTGCATTAGCACCTAATTTTTTACCAATAGAATCAACTGACATTTCAAAGTCAGCACCGATAGCATCTAATTTATTAACGAAAACAATTCTTGGAACATTGTATTTTGTACCTTGTCTCCAAACTGTTTCTGTTTGAGGTTCAACACCATTCTTTCCATCAAGAACAGTAACTGCACCATCAAGAACACGAAGAGATCTTTCAACTTCAGCAGTGAAGTCAACGTGACCCGGAGTGTCGATTAAATTAATACGATGTTGTTTCCAATAGCAAGTTGTAGCAGCAGAAGTAATTGTAATACCTCTATCTTGTTCTTGCTTCATCCAGTCCATTGTTGCAGAACCATCGTGAGTCTCACCGATCTTATAAACTTTACCTGTATAGAAAAGAATTCTTTCTGAAACAGTAGTTTTACCAGCATCAATGTGAGCCATAATTCCAATATTTCTTGTATTTTCAATTGGATATTGACGAGCCATATTTATTTTCTCCTCTAATTAAGATTACCAACGATAGTGTGCATATGCTTTATTAGCATCAGCCATCTTGTGTACATCTTCTCTCTTTTTAACAGAAGCACCAGTTCCATTTGCAGCATCGATAATTTCGCCTGCTAAACGATCTTCCATTGTTTTTTCATGTCTAAGACGTGAATAATTAACTAACCATCTTAAGCCTAAAGTGACTCTTCTTTCAGCAGAAACTTCTACTGGAACTTGGTAGTTAGCAGCACCAACTCTTCTAACTTTAAGTTCAAGAGATGGCATAATATTACCAATTGCAACTTCAAATACTTCCATTGCAGGTTTTCCTGTTTTTGCTTCAATTTTTTTGAATGCTTCATACAAGATAGTTTGAGCAGTGCCTTTTTTACCATCAAGCATGAGTTTATTGATTAAACGTGTTACTAATTTTGAATTATAAATTGGATCTGGTAACACATCACGTTTTGCAACATATCCTTTACGTGGCATATAAATTCTCCTTTCTAAATAATAGCTCTAATTACTTAGCAGCTTTTGGTTTCTTAGCACCATATAATGATCTACCTTGTTTTCTGTCAGCGACACCAGCGCAGTCTTTAACACCACGAATAATGTGATAACGAACACCAGGTAAATCCTTAACTCTACCGCCTCTAATAAAGACAGTTGAGTGTTCTTGAAGGTTGTGACCTTCTCCACCGATATAAGCGGTAACTTCATATCCATTAGATAAGCGTACACGAGCGTACTTACGCATTGCTGAGTTAGGTTTTTTAGGTGTCATTGTTCCAACACGGGTGCAAACTCCACGTTTTTGTGCAGCTGCTTGATTTGTTTCCTTCTTAGCAAGTGAATTCCAGCGGAAGTTTAATGCTGGAGCTTTAGACTTTTCTACGGATCTTGAACGTCCTTGACGAACTAATTGATTAATTGTTGGCATAGAAATCTCCTCTCTTCTAATTTTTGTTAATCACAACTCCCGGTGTCTCTATCTTTTTCAAAAAAATACGTTGCTAAGCAACATGAAACGCCCGGTATTGTAACCACACGCTAAATCATTATAGCAAC
>FR889367.1:0-5375 GCA_000432895.1 Firmicutes bacterium CAG:449
TTAATTTTGTTCTAGAAGCCAAATCTTGTTGAGAAACAAATGGTCTTGTTCTTGCGTCTACTACACTTTGAGCAGGCGCTTCACCTAAGCCATCAATAACTGTAAATGGAGCAATAATGGCATTATTTTCTTCATCTACTACAAAATCAGTGGCTTTAGATTTATATAAATCAATGTTTCTAATTTTATATCCTCTTTCATACATTTCAATGGCAATATGAAGAGTCTTTTCAATTTCTTCTTCTTTAGGAGATATAGTTCTATTTGATTTCTTCACTTTATATTCTTCAAGCAATTTTAGCATTGCATCAATTCCAGTAGTCATTGATTTAATATCATATTGTTTTGCTCTTGTTGAAAAAAAGCAAGCATAATACGCTAATGGTTTATGCACCTTAAACCAAGCAATTCTAACCGCCATTGTAACATATGCTATTGCATGTGCTTTAGGGAATAAATACTTACACTTATTAGCTGAGTCAATATAATATTCAGGGACGCTAGCTTTAACAATATCATCCATATATTCTGGAGGAATTTTTTTACCTTTTCTAACTGATTCCATGGTTTTAAAAGCTTTAGAATTATCAACGCCTTTACCAATTAAATAGATCATAACATCATCTCTACAAGCAATAATTCCATCTACTCCACAAACTTTATTTCTTAATAAATCTTGTGCGTTACCCGCCCAAACATCAGTACCATGTGATAAACCAGAAATCAAAACTAAATCCGCAAAAGTTTTTGGTCTAATTTCTTCTAACATTTGTCTAGTTAAGTTAGTACCAAATTCAGGTAATCCTAATGCTCCAGTTGTTTCACCTAAATGGTTAGAAAAACATTTTAAAGCTTCTCTAGAACCAAATACTGAGTGAACCGCTCGATCATTAAGAGGAATATCAACTGCTTTAATTCCAGTAACATTTTCTAAAAATTTCAAAGCAATTGGATCAACGTGACCTAATAAATCTAATTTTAAAACATTATCGTGAATTGCATGGAAATCAAAATGGGTCGTAAACCAAGTAGCATTTTGATCGTCAGCCGGATATTGATAAGGAGTAAAATCATATACTTCATAGCCAGCAGGAATAACAATAATCCCACCTGGATGTTGACCAGTTGTTCTTTTAACATCTTGACAGCCTAAAGCAATTCTCATTTTTTCAGCATTAGGAATCCTTTTTACTTGTTCATCAGTCATATGGAAACAATTTTCAAAATATCCTAAAACATAACCATATGCAGTTTTTTCAGCAACTGTTTCTATTGTTCCTGCTCTGAAAGCTTGGTTACCAGAATCACCTAAAAATTCTTTAGTTAATAAATGAGCACGTGCTTGATAATCTCCTGGGAAGTTTAAATCAATATCAGGAACCTTTTCAGCTTTAAAACCTAAGAAAATTGCAAAAGGCAAATTTTGACCATCTTGAACCATTTTATGTCCACATTCAGGGCACATTTTGTCCTCTAAATCATATCCAGATTTTACATTGGCATCAGTAGCAAGTTCAAAGTGTTTACAATTTGGGCAACGATAATGTGGAGGTAAGGCATTAACTTCAGTAATATCTGCCATTGTGGCAACAAAAGAAGAACCAACCGAACCTCTAGAGCCAACAATATAGCCATCCGCATTAGCTTTTCTAACAATTTCAGAAGCAATATAGAATTGAACAGCATATCCATTTGAAATAATACCATTTAATTCCGCTTTTAAACGATCATCAATAATTTGAGGAAGTGGATCACCATACCATTTATGAGCTTTTGAATAAACACGATCAATTAAAATTTTGTCACAATCTTTAATTGAAGGTGGGAATGTTTCTTTATAAATTGGTCTTAAAGCATCAAGTTGATCAGCAATATAATTAGAATTTGTTATAACAATTTCACGAGCTTTTTCTTTACTTAAAAATGAAAAAGCCTCTAACATTTCTGTTGTTGAACGCATATATTGATCAGGATTTTCATAATGTTTTTGTTT
The DNA here is from genome assembly GCA_000432895.1 of Firmicutes bacterium CAG:449. Classification (GTDB taxonomy): domain Bacteria; phylum Bacillota_I; class Bacilli_A; order RFN20; family CAG-449; genus CAG-449. The sequence goes on from FR889367.1 coordinate 1,994, forward strand.
ATCACGACGATTAGGATTTAATGGATGTCGAGTTCCTCCAACTGCTTTAGCGTAAACATAAACATCTCTAAATTCTTTTTGAGCAGGTCTAACATAATGACAATCTGAAGTTGCTACAACAATTTTATTAATTTCATCAGCGGCATCAATAATATCTTTAACAATATTTTTGACTTTTTCCATTGATGAAATTTGACCATCATTAACTAAAAAATCATAGTTTGCAAGTGGTTGAACTTCAATAAAATCATAAAATTCCATTTTCTTTTGCAAAACTTCTTTTGATCTAGTCATTGCCGCATCAAAAACTTCACCATTAAAACAAGCTGAACCTAATAAGAAGTTTTCACGATATTTTGTAATTTCACTACGAGGAATACGTGGTACACCTGCAAAATATTGAGTACAACTTTCAGAAACAATTCTAAATAAATCTTTTAATCCTTGTTTATTTTTAGCATAACATGTAACATGTTTTACTCTTGCATTTTTTAAAATTTGATCATTTTTCAATTCCATTAAATCACGATGTCTTAAATTCTTATTATTTGCAGTTAATTTAACAAGCATCGCTTGAAAAGCATTATTTAACACTTCCGCATCATAATTTGCTCTATGGGCTGAAGTATCATCATATTCAACAGAAAATTGACGACATAATCCACCTAAACTATGTGATTTGGCATTAGGGAACATGTACCACGCTAAAGCTAAAGTATCAATAACTGGATTAAGCATTGGTTTTTCACCATTATTTTTAAAAGCTTCGTTTAAAAAGCCATAGTCGAATGAAGCATTATGAGCAACTAGAATTGCATCACCAATAAAGTTTCGCATAATTCTTAATGCTTCTTTAATTTTAGTCTTTCCTTTAACCATCGCATTAGTAATATGTGTTTTTTCAACAATAAATTCTGGTAAAGGCATTTCAGGATCAATAAACATATCCATGCTATCGATAATCATACCATCTTTAAATTTAACAGCACCAAATTCAATAATTCTATCATAACGAGCACTTAAACCAGTAGTTTCAAAGTCAAAAACAACATAAGTAGAATGATTTAAAATATCATCACTTGGATTGAAAACATATTCAAGTTGTTCATCAACCATATATAATTCAATACCATATAAGATTTTTAATCCAGTTGCATCGCCAGCTTTTTGAGCTTCTGGGTAAGCTTGAACATTACCATGGTCAGTTACACCAATAGCTTTCCAACCCCATTTTTTGGCTTGCTTAGCATAATCAGTAATCGTAGAAACGGCATCCATTGTAGACATTTTTGTATGTAAATGAAGTTCTACTCTTTTTTCCTCTTCTTCATCGACAGATTGATCTTCTAATGTAAATTCTTCATCAATACTAATAAAATCAGCTTTAATTTGTAATTCTTGAGAATATTGAGAACGACTTGCAAAGCCTTTTACTTCAATAGAAGGTTGCTTTTTCATTAAATCTTCTAAAACATCTAATTTAAAATTACGATTATTTTCAAATACAATTACTTCAATAGAAGAAGTTTTATCATAAATATAAAAATCTACGAGTGTTTTACCATTTTTTAAAACTCTCGATTCACTTTGAAATATTTTTCCAACAATTCTGACATTACCGCTTTCTTCATTAATGTCTTTAATTTTAAAATCAACATAATTTCCTCTTTGACGTTGAGAAGTTTGCTCAGTAATTTTATGATTTTCAATAGCTTTTTTATATACTTCATTAATTTTTGGAAGCAAAGTCTTTAATTCATTTTCTCTTTTTTCAATTTCTTCACCTGAGAAAACTAATTTAGTTTCTATTTCTATAGAGATTTGTAAATCATCTAATAATTGCTCCCACATTTCAATAACAGGCTCAAAAGAAACTTTATGACTCATGCCATAAAAATAAAAAGTAATAGTCTTTTTATCAAATTTATATTTTGGCATATCATTATTAGATAAACCAGTAAAAGAAATAAATTGATCTTTTAATAAATTATATAATGCTTTTTCATCATAACCATTTTTATAAACAAAATTAACATCTACTTTAAAAGGAGCATGATCAATTGCATCTAAAAGTAATTTTGCTTCTTGATAAGTAAAATAATCTTTTTGTTCTATTTCAATTGTTAACAAATCTTTTTCTTTATTATATTTTTGTGATAAAAAACGGCACCCTTCATATAAACAAACATCTTCAATACCTATTTTTCTTAAAAACCGTTCAAATAAATTATCCATTATACTACTCCTATAGATATTTTTTAAAATAAACCAATAATATCTTTAAGAGTAACCAAAATCATTAAACCAAATAAAATGATCATTCCTATATTAGACATAATTGTTTTAAATTTCTTTGGTAATTCTTTTCTAGTAATACCTTCAACAATTAAAACTAAAAAATGCCATCCATCAAGTCCTGGGAAAGGTAACAAATTCATAATTCCTAAATTAATCGATATCAGTGCCCATAAACGAATTACTACATTAAATCCTGAATGCATTGCTTGTTGTTGAACTGTAAAAATAGAAATCATGCCACCAACATTTTGAATACCATCTTTAGTAAATAATTGTCCAATTCCTTTAAAAATAGCAATTGAGAATTCACCAAAATCTTTACAAGAATTTTTCATAATTTCCCCGAAATTATAACGATAAGTTCCCTTTTCATAATTATAAGAAAATGAAACACCGACTTTAGGCCAAGTATATTCACCATTATTTAAAAAAGCTTTTAATTCAAAATTAATCACTTTATTATCCATAGTTACTAAGGTATATTTAGCAACATCATTTTCGCTTTGTGGTTTGAATTCATTATTTGTTAAAACACTGATTGAATAATAAAGATTAGAATTATTCTCTTCACAATCAAATTCTTTTACAGAAGTATTTCCATTAATAGTTATTTCATACTTAGAAGTTTTAATAACATCTTCACTTGTCCAATTAGCTTTATAAGCATTAGAATTTTCACTAACTGTAACATAGTTATTAATAATAGTTGGAACAACTGTAATTGAATAAGATACAATCAATAAAATAAAACCTAAAATAAAGTTTAAGGTTACTCCAGCAATCATAATAATTGCTCGTTTCCATCTACTAATGCCATCTAATTTTCTTTCATTAGGAACTGTTTTATATAAATCCACTAGTTCTTTATCTTTATCAGAAAGTTGAGCGTATTCTTCTTCTGTAAATTCTGGAAGAGATTCACCAACAATTGCACAATATCCACCTAAAGGAATTGCTCGAATTGAAAATCTTGTTTCTTGATTCTCTTTCTTTTTTGTAAATAAAGCTGGTCCAAAACCAATAGAAAATTCACTTACATAAACATTAAACATTTTTGCAGTTATAAAATGACCAAATTCATGAA
>FR889367.1:5441-14347 GCA_000432895.1 Firmicutes bacterium CAG:449
AAATTTAAAATAAATTCAGAAAACATATTACTCTCCTCTATAAATTGATAAGGCAGTCTTTTCTGCCCAGTCATTAATTCTTATTAAATCATCTAAAGTAGGATTTTGTTCCACTTGATGCAAAGACATTACTTTCATAATTATTTTTTCAATATCTAGAAATTTTATTTTATTTTCTCTAAATAAACGATTAGCAACTTCATTACTAGCATTTAATACACATCCCATTGAACCACCAATTAATAAAGCTTTTTTAGCAAATTCAACACAAGGATAACGCTTATTATCATATTTTCTAAAATGTAAAGTTGCTAAATCTTCTAAAGACAAATCCTTCACATCTACATTATGATAATTTCCTTCATATAAAGCATAAGAAATAGGTATACACATATCAGCTGGTCCTAAATCAGCATGGTAAGAATGATCAACTAATTTAATTAATGAATGAATCACAGATTCATCGTGCAACAATACTTTTATTTTTTCTAAAGGAAAATGAAATAAATAATAAGCTTCCATAATTTCAAATCCTTTATTCATCATCGTAGCCGAATCAATAGTAATTTTACTACCCATTTTCCAAGATGGATGTTTTAATGCTTGTTCAACAGTAACATTTTCTAATTGGTCTCTTTTTAAATCTCTAAAAGAACCACCAGAAGCAGTAATAATTATTTCATCAACTTCTTGAAGGGAGTGTTCTTTTAATAACTTATAAATAGCCACATGTTCACTATCAATTGGATATAACTTACCATAACCAGCTTTTAATAAATTATTAATTAATTCACCGCCAACTACTAAAGATTCTTTATTAGCAAGAGCGCATATTAAATTCTTTTTTAAAGTATGAACAGTGGGTTCAAGTCCAACAAATCCAACTAAAGCATTAACCACAATATCTACTTCACAAGCATCAATTAAATCTATTAAACAATTTCTACCAGTAAAAACAATATAATTTGGATGATTTTTTTTAAACATATTTGCTTTTTCATTATCTTGTATAGCAATATATTTAATAGAAGGATAATCTTTTAAAATATTTTCTAATAAATCAATTCTATTATTTAATGCAACTGAAACAATTTCAAAATTATTTTTACTTACTTTACAAACATTTTGTCCAATTGAACCAGTTACACCTAGTACACATAACTTTTTCATTAAGAAATCACCCCAAAAATTGGATTATAATAAATAAAGGTAATAAGAATAGCTGTTAAAGTCGAAGTCATCAAAATTGAATCAAAACGATCTAAAATTCCTCCGTGCCCAGGAAGAATATTTCCAAAATCTTTTATATTATAATATCTTTTAATTGAAGAAAACATTAAATCACCTAAAACTGAAGCGAGTCCTAAAATAAGCGAAATAATAATAATATAATACCAATGTTCAATATCTATGATGCCTTTTAAAACTGGAGTAGAAAAAACTCCATCACAAATAAAAGCAAAAGTAGAAGTTAAAATAGTTGAAAAAATTAATCCACCAACAAACCCTTCCCAAGTCTTTTTTGGTGAAATTACAGGAGCCATTTTATGTTTACCAAATAAAACACCTGTAAAATAAGCAAAAATATCATTTAACATTGTTCCACATGCAATAAAAAATATTAATAAACAAGTAGAATACCTACTAGTATAATTAAATTCATCAGGAGATAAAGCATCTGGACAAAATCTTAAAAACAAGATTGATTGACCCGCAAATCCTAAAAATAAACTCATTGAAAATAAATAGAAAATATCTTGAATATCAGTTTTTTGTGAGACAATCGAAGATAAAAATAAGATTGCTATTAAAAATCCTACACCCATAGTAGAAATTCTAATATCATACATTAAAAATGTTCCAGTTTCCACTATATATGTAGCCGCTTGATTTTGTACCGAGCTATCTTTTTGAAAGAAAACCCAAAAGACAAATGAATAAGTAAATATATACATTAAAATCTTTAAAACTAAAGGATACTTTTTTCCTGTACTTTTAAGTACTTCATATAAGCCAACTCCAATAATTACAAAGACAATTGCCACAAAAAACCAATCACCAAAAATAACGCATGGTAAGACAACTAAAGCCATTACAATCGCGGTAATTATTCTTGTTTTCATTGATTTTTGTGTATCAGAAGATATTTTATTCATTTCCATACTAATAACCTCCAAAACGACGATCACGCTTTGTATATTCTTCTAAAACATTTAAAAATTGTTTCTTTTTAAAATCAGGCCAATAATCATCAATAAAAATTAATTCTGCATAAGCCATTTGCCATAACACAAAATTTGATATTCTTTGTTCACCAGATGTTCTAACCATCACATCAACATCCATAAGGCCTTCACTCATTAAATTATCATTAACCAATTTTTCATTAATATCATTTAAAGAAATTTCATTATTTTTCACCTTTTCAGCTATTTTTTTGCATGCAGAAGTAATATCATCTCTCCCACCATAATTTAAACAAATGTTCAAAATAATTTTATCATTATTTTTAGTTAATTCTTTAGCCTTTTTAATATATTCTTGTGTTGATTGAGGAAGTCTAGATAAAGTTCCCATTACTAAAACTTTACAGCCCTTCTTATTTAATTCTACGATATCTTTTTGAAAAAATTCATCGAATAAAGAAAATAAATAATCAATTTCTTTTTGATCTCTTTTCCAATTTTCAGTTGAAAAACAAAATAAAGTCATTACTTTTATATTATAATCTAGACATAATTGTAATGTTTCTCTAATTCTTTTAACGCCTTCACGATGACCATAACTTCTAGGCATAAATCTTTTTTTTGCCCATCGTCCATTACCATCCATAATGAAAGCAATATGATTTATTGGTTTATAATTTATTTTATTCATTTAAGGACGTCTCCTTAAATAAAATTATACAAGTTTAATAAAATGAAAAAAAGAAAGAAACTGAAGTTTCTTCCTTTATTTTGATAATTTTAAATACAAAGTTAAACTAATTGTTAAATTTTTAAATAGTCATAATATCTTTTTCTTTTAAAGCATAGACTTCATCAATTTTTTTAATATAATTATCAGTTAACTTTTGAATTTCTTGTTCTTCAAGTTTTCTAGAATCTTCAGTAAAAGAATTATCTTTTTTTACTTCATCCATAGCTTCACGACGAACATTTCTAATTGCAACTTTACTATCTTCAGCATATTTTTTTGCAAGCTTAGCAAGATCTCTTCTTCTATCTTCTGTTAGAGGTGGAATTACAAGTCTAATTGCAGTACCATCATTGATTGGATTTAAACCTAAATCAGAAGCATTAATAGCGCCAACAATAGCTTTTAAATCATTTCTATCATAAGGTTTAATTAATAATTGTCTTGGTTCAGGAATTGTAATTGAAGATAATTGATTAATTGGAGTCATTGAACCATAATAATCAATTTCAATACGGTCAAGCATTGAAGTTGCAGCACGACCAGTTCTTAAAGTATGATAATTACTTTTTAAAGATTCAACGGTCTTTTCCATTTTTTCTTCTGCTTCTAATAAAATAATATCGTCTTCCATGTTATTCTCCTCTTTTAATTGTTGTACCAATATTTTCACCCATAATTACACGATGAAAGTTTTGATAATCTACCATATTAAACACTCTTAATTCAATATTAGTATTCATACATAATGATAAAGCAGTATTGTCCATAACTTCAAGGTCTTTTTGTAACATTTCTTTATAAGTTAATGAAGAATAAAATTCTGCATTAGGATTTTTTCTAGGATCACAAGAATAAACACCATCAACACCATTTTTAGCCATTAAGATAGCTTCACAATTTAATTCATTAGCTCTTAATGCTGCAGTTGTATCGGTAGTAAAATAAGGATTTCCTGTTCCTCCACCAAAAATAATAACTCTGCCTTTAGCTAAATGAGATTCCGCTTTTCTTTTAATATAAGGTTCTGCGACTTGTTTCATTTCTATGGAAGTCATTACTCTTGTATCCATACCATTATTTTCTAAAGCAGATTGTAAAGCTAAAGCATTGATAATTGTTGCAAGCATTCCCATATAATCTGCTGTTGATTTTTCAATTCCAATAGTTTCAGCAAGTCTACCACGCCAAATATTTCCACCACCACAAACAATACAAACTTGAACACCCATATCAACCATTTCTTTAATAGCTAAAGAAACTTTATTTAAATTTGTTGCTCCTAATATTGCATTATCTTGATGGTCTGATAACGCTTCACCACTTAATTTAACTAAAACCCTTTTATATTTTGGTACCATTTTTAACTCCTCTTTTGAAAAAAGCACTCAAATAAAGAGTGCTTTAAAATTATTGCATTTGTTTTTGAACTTCTTCAGCAAAGTTTTCTACACGTTTTGCAATACCTTCACCAGTTTCATAACGAATGAATGTATTAACAGTTAAATTATTTTTCTTTAAATAAGCACCAACTTTTGTACCTGGTTCAAGTAAATAATCTTGTTCAACTAAAACTGATTCAGCAAAATATTTGCTAACTTTACCTTTAATAATGTTTTCTAAAACATTAGCAGGTTTTCCTTTTAATTTTTCATCAGTTTTGCTAGCTTCCATTTGAATAGCTGTTTCATTAGCAATAGCTTCTGCAGGAATATCATTTGTAGTAATATATACAGGTTTATTAGCAGCAATATGCATTGATAAACCTTGAGCTGCTTCATTATTAACACCATCTAAAAGTGTTAAAACTGAAATTTTTCCACCCATATGAATGTATGTACCAAATGATTGATTTTCATTTTTATGTAAAATTTCAAATCTTCTTAAATCAAGTTTTTCACCGATTTTAACTGTTGCACTTGTAAATAAATCAGCTGTTAAAGCTTTACCTTCTTCAAGTGAAGCTGGTTTTTTACTGAGTAATAATTCAGCAACTTCATTAACTAATGCTTTAAAAGCATCTGATTTAGCAACAAAGTCTGTTTCAGAGTTAACTTCAACAATAATTGCATCATCACCATTTGCTAATGCAAGTGTTGTACCTTCAGCAGCAATTCTACTTGATTTCTTTGCAGCTTTAGCAATACCTTTTTCTCTTAACCAATCACAAGCAGCTTCAAGATTGTTATTTGTTTCTTCTAAAGCTTTTTTGCAATCAGTCATTCCAGCACCAGTACGATCTCTTAATTCTTTAATTAATGCTACGTTTAATGCCATAATTACTCCTTATTTTCTTCAACAGTAGTTTCTTCTTTTGCTTCTACTGGAGCAGCTTCTGTAGCTTCTTCAGCTACCTTTTTTTGGACAAATTTATTAGGTTTTCTATTTGTTTTCTTTTTTGCAGATTGAGAATCTTCTCTTGATTTTTGTCTAATTTGTCTTAATTCTTCAGCTTTATCAGCAGTTGATAATGCATCAGCCATTGAAACTTCATCTTCACTTGCAACATTATAAGCATAAGATAATGTTCCACCTTTAGCTTCAACAACAGCATCTGCTAAAATACCACAAATTAATTGAACTGACTTAGTTGCATCATCATTTGCTGGAATTCCATAATTCACTTCATCTGGATCAGCATTTGTATCAAGTAAACCAAATACAGGGATATTTAATTTCTTTGCTTCAAGAACTGCATTGTGTTCAAGTTTTGGATCAACAACAACAACAGCATTTGGAACTTTTCTCATTTCCGCAATACCTTCTAAGTTCTTTAATAATTTTTCTTTTTCTTTTCTTAATAAAACAGCTTCTTTCTTTGGCATATTGTCAAATGAGCCATCTTCTTCCATTGTCTTTAAGTCATTTAAATATCTAATTCTTTTTTGAATTGTTTTGAAGTTAGTTAATGTTCCACCTAACCAACGATTAACAACATAGAAAGAACCTGATCTTAAAGCTTCTTCTTTAATAACTTCTTTAACTTGTGGTTTTGTACCAACAAATAAAACTTTTCCACCATCAGCAACAATTTTCTTTAAAGCTAAATATGCTTCTTGTAATTTGCTTGCAGTTAAAGTTAAGTCAATAATATGAACACCATTTTTTGAACCAAAAATATATTTGTTCATTTTTGGATTCCATTTACGTGTTTGATGTCCAAAGTGAGCACCATGCTCTAATAATTTTTTTGTGGAAACTACTGGATCTTCATCAGTATGCATAATTGTTCCCATAATTGCATCAGCTTTTGCAGCCAATTCGTCTGTCATAACGACATCTTTAATTTCTTCACTCATTTAGTGAACCTCCTTTTGGTTAATATCCTCCTTCATTTCTAACATCCCAACCAATTTGGACCATAGGATGAATTCATGAAGTGTGTATTTGCTCTAAAAATTTCCATGAGCCATTTAATAATAGCAAATAAAAAGAAAAATAACAAGAAAAATTAATTACTTCTTTCTTCTTGGAAATGCTTTTTCATACTCCTCTAACATTTTTTGATTAGAAACATGAGTATATACTTGCGTAGAGGATAATGAAGAATGCCCTAATAGTTCCTGTATCACTCTTAAATCTAAGCCTTGATTCAATAAATGAGTAGCAAAAGTATGTCTAAATTTATGTGGATGCAAAGACATATTGGTATTAATTTTTTTGGCTATACTCTCTAAAATATATTCTACCCCTCTTGAAGTTAATTTATTTCCTTTACTATTCAAAAAAACATAGTTACTTCCATTAGACTTACTATTAACTAAAATTTCTTTTCGAGTATTTTCAATATAATAAAGTAAAGTTTTTTGAGTATTTAAAGAAAATGGCACTCTTCTTTCTTTATTCCCTTTACCAACAATAATCATTATTCTTTCTTTAATATTTATTTTTTGTAAAGTTAAATCACATAATTCACTTACTCTTAAGCCCGAAGAAAAAAGAAGTTCTAAAATCGCTTGATCACGAGGTGCTAAAAAATCTTCTCTTTGACTATTTTCTTGAAAAATATTTTTTATTTCTTCAATATAGAAAAAATCTGGTAGTTTTTTATCAATTTTAGGCATTGAAATTAATAAGAAAGGATTAGATGTAACTATTTTATTTTTTACTAAATATTCATAAAAACCTCTCAAAGCAATAATTCTTCTTGCATTACTTCTTTTAGAAATTCCATTCATTATTTCACAAGATAAAAAGTTTCTTATTAGTGTTTGATCAACCATTTCTAAAGTATAATCTTCATCATCAATATATTTTAAAAACTTTTCTATATCTCTTTGATAAGAATCAATAGTTTTTATAGAATAATTTTTTTGATATTTTAAATAAAACAAATAATTTTTAAGAGTTTCTATCATATAAAAAATTATAACAAAAAAAGTGATCTATTCGTATCACTTTTCTTCTTTAATTGCTTGAATATAACGACATTTAGGAAATCCACTGCAAGCATAGAAATCATTTTTACCATGTTTTCCACTTTTTCTTAATAATGGTTTTCCACATTTTGGACAAACTAAATCAGTCACTTCATCTTGTTTTTCTTCTTGTCCTTCAATATATTTGCATTCAGGGAAACCACTGCAAGCATAAAATTCACCTTTTTTTGATTTTCTTAAAACAAGAGGTTTTCCACATTTTGGGCAAGTTTTTGATGAATAAACTAATTCTTTCTTTTCTTCTTTTTTTACATAATTACAATCTGGATATCCACTACATGCTTCAAATGTACCAAATTTTGATTTTCTCAAAACAAGTGGTTTTCCACACTTTGGACAAATATTACCTGTTAATTTAGGTTGTTCTTTTTCCATATTTTCACAAGCATTAACAAATAATTTTTCAAATTCATCGTAGAACTTATGCAAAACCAAATTTCTAGAGCCATCTTTGTAACAGACTTCATCAAGTTCACTTTCCATTTGAGCGGTATAATTTGTTTCCATAAATGGTTCAAAAAATTTATTTAAATTATTAACTGTAATAATCCCTTGCTCAGTTGGAATTAAAGATCCTTTTTCATTTTTTACATAATCTCTAGCGTATAATGTTGCAATTGTAGAAGCATAAGTAGATGGTCTACCAATTCCATCTTCTTCCATTGTTTTAACTACTTTAGCTTCATTAAATCTAGAAGGCCCTTTGGTGAAATGTTGACTTTTTTCAACATTATCAGCTTTTAATATATCATCTAAATTAAAACCAACTAAAGTTTTTTCTTCAATATCTTCTTCAGCAGTGTAAACTTTTGAATAACCTTTAAAGATATTCTTCGTTCCAACTAGCGAAAAAATATAGTCATTATTAGACAATTTAACATTAGTTACTTCATCTTCTTTTGGAGCCATTAAAGCAGCAATAGAACGATTATAAATTAATTTATATAAAGCTAAAGGTCCTCTTTCAAGTTGATATTCTTCTTTAACTTTATCAGGAGTATTTTCTAATGAAGTTGGTCTAATTGCTTCATGCGCCATACTAGAATTATCTTTATTTTCTAATGATTTAAGTTTTTGACTAGATGCTAAATATTCTTCTCCATATTTTTCTTGAATATATTTTTTACCATGCTCAATAAATTCTTTCGCAAGACCAGTGCCATCAGTTCTAATATAAGTTATTAAACCTATTTCGAATAATTTTTGTGCATAACTTTGAGTGACTTTTGTAGAAAACTTACAAGAATTATACGCTACTTGTTGCAGAACCGAAGTTCTAAAAGGAATTTGTGAATCAGTAAATCTTTTATTTTTGTTAATATTTATGACTTTGAATTCACTTGATAAATTGTTTAAAACATTATCTGCATCTTGCTCATTTTTTAAATTAATCTTTTCGTTTTTATATGTTTCTAAAGTTGCTTTATATTTTTTATTAAAAACTGCTTCAATCATCCAATATTCTTCAGGAACAAATTCTTGAACTTCTTTTTCTCTTTCAGTAATAAGTTTTAAAGTAACACTTTGCACTCGACCAGCCGAAACAGAGCC
>FR889367.1:14361-17181 GCA_000432895.1 Firmicutes bacterium CAG:449
GAAACAGAGCCAATTTTTCTTTTCATTAATGTCGATAATTTAAAACCCATAATACGATCAATTATTCTTCTTGTTTCTTGTGAAGTAACAAGATCCATATCAATTGTACGAGGATTTTCTAAAGCATGTTTAATTGCTGTTTTGGTAATTTCATGAAATTCTAAACGTTTTGTAGTATTAATATCCAAATTTAAAACATCTGCTAGATGCCAAGAAATTGCTTCTCCTTCTCTATCAGGGTCGGTTGCAAGATAAATATCATCTGCTTGTTTTGCTTGTTTTTTTAAATTAGAAACAACTTTTATTTTATCTTTTGAAACCACATAAGTTGGCTTAAAGTCATCTTCAATATTTACACCTAATCCACCTTTACCAGTTGTTGATAAATCTCTAATATGTCCATAAGAAGCAACAACATTATAATCACTTCCTACATATTTTTTAATTGTTTCACACTTAGTAGGAGACTCTACAATAATTAATTTCACCTTTTTACCTCCAGCAATTAACTATTATTTATTTATTATTCTAAATTGTCAACGAAAATTTATACCATTTTTTTGCTAAAATAAACATTATTATTAATAAGATAATAATAATAAATTTTTTAAAAAAAGTGAAAAATATATTTTTCTTGTTCAAATTACATGCTAAAAGCATTATTTTTAGAACATGACCATAGCTATATCTTCCTTACAAGAAACTAACATTGCTCCTTGTTTGATTAATTCATTACAAAAAGATGATGAAAAAATTTCATGAGGAATTGCTAAAATCTCTTTTCCATATTCTAAAGCATATTTAACAGTAATTTGTGTTCCACTTCTAATACTTGCATCACCGATTAATACAGCTTTTGCTAAACAAGCAATTATTCGATTACGAAAAGGAAAATATTCTTTTTTAGGTTGAACTCCAGGTGGATATTCACTAATAACTAATCCTACATTTTCAATTTCATTTTTCAATAATTCATTACCAAGAGGATAACAAATATCAATTCCACATCCTAAAACTGCAATAGTTTTCCTTTTATTTTTTAAAGCAATTTGATGAGATAAAGTATCAATTCCTTTAGCTAACCCGGAAACTATAATACAATCATATTCACTTAAAAAATCATTTAAAACTTTTTTTGTTGCTTTAATCCCATAATCAGAAGGATTTCTTGAGCCAACCACCGATAATAAGTTTTCTTCATTAATTAAAGAAATATCACCTTGATAAAAAATAACAAAAGGTGGCATATAACAATTTTTCAAAGAAAGTGGATAATTTTCATCAATAATTGTTAACGCCTTAATATTTTTTACTTTTTGTAAATCTTCATTTTGAACTTTTTCTTTAGTTTTAATTGCATTTAAAATCTTTTGATAATCACCATGATATTTAATAGCAAAATAAATTAAAATATTTCTCATATTTTTACCTCCAATATATTTATTAGTAAAAATGAGAAATATTTTTTAAATATCTAATTTAATTTGTTCATAATTAAATTTTTGAACAGGTTTATAACTAAAACGATAAATTTCTTTTATCGGTCCATATTTTTCTAAAAGTTCTAAATGTAATTTAGTAGGATATCCTTTATGTTTAGCAAATTGATATTGAGGATATTTTTTATCATATTCAAGTAAAATATTATCTCTAGTAACTTTAGCTAAAATTGATGCCGCGGCAATATTAATAGATTTAGCATCTCCTTTAATAATAGCTTCTTGAGGAATATCTTTAAATTTTAATAAAGGCATTGCATCAGTTAAAATATAATCTGGTTTAACTTTTAAAAGGTCTATAGCATCTTGCATTCCTTTTCTAGATGCTTCATAAATATTTATTTTATCAATCTCTTGAGGAGAAATAGCAACAATTGCATAACTTATAGCATGTGAAATAATCACATCAAATAATTGCCTTCTTTTTTTATCAGTTAATTTTTTAGAATCATTAATTTCATCATTAATATAGTTTTCTTCCATAATACAAGCTGCACAAACAACAGGCCCACATAAAGGACCTCTTCCCGCTTCATCACAACCTACAATTAATTTATATCCTTTTTGATATAAAGGTTTTTCATAATCTAGCATAACTATCAACCACCACTAAAGAAATCAAACCATCTTTGAATTCTCTTAAGACTAATTTTTTTGTACTTTCTTCATCAATTTCTCCACCTTTAATTAGTAAGCCTCTTTTTAAAGCAATATTTTTTGTGATTTCATTTTCAGGTAAAGAAAAATCAACACTATATCTTTTATTAGCATTTTCTAAATAATTGTCTTGTAAAAATTTAATTAAATAAGAATACAATTCATCTAAAGGCAAAATATTTTCTTTAATTGATCCTATCAACGCTAAATTGATAGAAGTTTGTTTATCTTCATAATGAGGAGGAAGAATTCCAGGAGTATCAAGTAATTCAAAATTTTCATTAATTCTTATCCATTGTTGAGCTCTAGTATGGCCTGGTGTATTTCTTGCTGATGCCGCATTTTTCTTAGCTAGACGATTAATTAAAGTTGATTTACCAACATTAGGAATTCCAATAATCATTACTCTTAACGGCTGTGGTTTCATACCTTTTTTTAGATATTTTTCTTGTCTTTCTTGTCCTAAAAATATAATTTTATTAACAATACTATTAACATCTTTTTTGTCATTTAAATCACTAATAAGCGTTGCATAACCTTTTTCTTGATAATATTTTTCAAATAGCAATATTTTATTTAAATCACATAAATCTTTTTTAGTAAAAACAATTAATCTTTTCTTTCCATTAGTTATTTTTTCTAAAAAAGGATTCTTTGAAGAAAG
>FR889367.1:17198-28885 GCA_000432895.1 Firmicutes bacterium CAG:449
AAGTGGAGCTCGAGCATCAACAACTTCAACAACTACATCAATAACTTTAATTCTATCTTCTATTTCTCGCATGGCCTTAACCATGTGCCCTGGAAACCAATGAACATTTTTTTGTTGCATAATATCACCTAAAAATAAACAAAAGGGACAATCTTTTTTCCTTTTGACAAATCATTAACATCATTATAATGAGCAGTAATAACTTTTAAAACACCTTTAATATCTTCTTTTTGCACACATCCAATAATTCTTGAATCTTTAGAAAATGGACGATTATCTCCTAAAACAAAATATGAATTCTCTAAAGCATTATAATTTTTATTTTTTAATCTATCATCACAATTAAAAGAAAAATTTTGATTAATTATATTTCCATCAATGTAAAGTTTTTCTTCATCATCAAAATAAATATTTTCATTGGGTAAACCAATAACTCTTTTAATTAATTCTTCTTTTTTACCATCACCATTGCTATCGTATTCAAAAATGATAATATCAAAACGATTAATATTATCTAAAGTATGTTTTGTTTTATCGCAATATCCATAATCACCACTTTGTAAAGTCGGATTCATTGAACTTCCACTTACAACAATTGTTTCAAAGCAAACATTTCTTACCACTAATAAAGAACAAACGGTAATAGTAATAGCTTCAATTAATCCAGTAGCAATTTGACTTAAAACATTTTTTAATTTCATCTAATTAAATTATCCCCAGATTTGTTTAGAAAATTCTGGATAATCAATAAACGGATTACGATTACCTTGTATTTTATAAACTGCTTCGTTACGATTAATTTCTTTACTAGATACAGGATCTAATTCAGCCCAATTTTTAAATAATTTAATTGAGTAATCAGTTAATTTAGGATAGGAAGTTCCACTTGTAAAGCAATACTTACCATTAGCGTTATTAATCGATTTATCCATATAGCAGGTCGCAAAATAAAAATAAGTTCTAGCAAAATCACCTTTATATTCATCAATTGGTTCAAACACACTTCCGATTCCATCTACACTACTACCTAATTTTGAACCATTCTCTGAAATATATTTAGCAGTTTGTACTTCTCCAAAAGGAAAATTACTTCTTCTATTATTAACATATCCATCTGTAGGATAAACTTGAAATAAATCTGAATACATTGGTGAAACATCTTTAAACCAAGAAGCAGGAATTGAATGTTCTTTATTCCAACAATCTCCTTCTTTTTTATAATTTCCACATGTATTTTTATTAGCTTGATATTCTATATTTGAATACATATCCCAAATAATATTAGTTCCTGGTTTAACATCTGTTTGAGCATAACAACTATTTAAATTATTGTAAGAAGTAACACTATGATTCTTTATTAATTTATGTAAAGAATTCATTAAAGTTGCACCTGTTGCATCTTTATTAATACTTTTATAATACGCTTCAATATTATCTTGTAAAGAAGAGTGAGAAATTTCTACTTCAGATGAAGTAATTGATTCTTTAGACGAACTTGAAGTTTCTACACTGGATGTGTGATTACTTGAATCACTACTTGAAGTATAACTACTAGAAGAAACATCATTAGAAGAAATAACTTCTCCACAAGATATTAATAACAAATTTAATAAAACAAATAATATATTTTTTTTCATATAAATCCTTATCTAATTAATAAATTTAATAAATTATTCTTAATAGATTTATCAACATTTTCAACTTTAATTTTATTAGTTAAAGAATTTGTTCTAAAATGAATAATAAAAGAATAAATATTTTTCTTTTCTCTTCTTGGCGTGGTAATACTTTCAATACCAATAATATGTTTCTTTAATATTGTCGTTTTAGATTGAAAAATTCCTCCATGATAAATAGTAACTTTATCTTCATTTATTCCAATTCCTTCAAAACGATATTGTAAAATTGCACTGATAAATAAAACAATTAAATGAACAATTAAAATTCCTAATAAAGATAAACCAACAATTAATAAAATAAAATAATTATTTAAAAATAAAGAAATAAAAAAGCTAACTAATAAAACACTTAAATATGGAATAAAAGAAAATATTAATTTCCAAGAAACAAAAGGAAAAAACGCTTTTGACTTATTATTTTTTTCTAAAGCAGTAAAATCATCTGCAATTAAAGAAATATACTTTTCTACTTCATCTTTTTTACATAAAGGAATTAAAACAGTATTTCTTTTACTTTTGTCATCATCTCCACCATAACCTATGACTTCAATATCAATACTAACTAAAGAAAATAATCTTTTAATTAAACTAGATTTAACAATAATAGCTTTAATTCTATTTGTTTTAAAAGTATTATGATTTTTCATTAAAAGACCATAGTTAATAGTAATGTTATTATTATCTTTATAAATTCCAAATTTATAAAAATTAATAAAAGTAAAAATAATATTAAAAACTAATACAAAACCCGCAATAGAAAAAAATGAATATATAACTTTTAATGTCATTTCCATCAATGTCAAATTATTATCTTTAATATAATCATAAGTAAAATAAATTACTAAAAATACTCCAATAAATATTACACAAATCATAAAAATAACACTTAAAGATGCTAATAAACTATAAGCAGTTTTTTTCTTTATAGAAAAATTATAAATATTATTTGAACTATTTATTTCTTCTTTATTTCCTTGTTTAAGAGCAATTTGTTTCATTAATTCATCAATGATATTAACATCTTCAATAATCATTATTTCAGCAGAGAATGCGGTATTAGTCGAACCAGAATCAATAAACAAAGTTCCAATATGAAAAATTTGTTGAAGAAGTCCTTGTCGTTTATTAATCGCATGAATTTTACTATATTCAAGAATGGACTTCTTTTTAAAAATAACACCTCTAGTACAAACAACTTCTTTATCAGTTAAAGAATATGAAGATGTTTTATAATACAAAATATTATAGATTGTAAAAATTGCATATAAGCCAATAGAAATTCCTAAAGTAATAAAAAGTATTTGTTTATTAAATATAAATTCATCATTTTCACTTGTTGAAAATTCAAAAAACATCCAAGCAAATAAAAAAATCACAATTAATAAATTATTAATTAAACGATGATAAATTAATTTTTTTGAAAATTTATTCTCCATCTTTTAATTCCTCAATTCTTTTTTCTAAATTGATTGATAATTTTTGTACCATTTCACTAGCTTCTTGTAAACTCATTCCATTTATTGAATAATTACTTCCAGCAGTAGAAATCACTACACCACCTAATTTGCACATTAACATCAAAGGGCCTTGATAAATATGTAAATCTTGAATTTGGCAAACAGGAATTACAATTTGATGTCTAAAAATGAAACCACTATGGATAAAAATTTCTTTTTCATTATAATCATATTTATAATAATGATATTTTAAGATTGGGCAAATAATAGCAAAGAAAACACTAATTAAAAAGACAATTAAGCAAATAATAAATGTTAATAAAAAATATTCATTTCCTGCTACAACACAAGAAATAATGCATATTGTTAAAATAATAGCTAAAAAGAATATTCCGATTCCTAACCATATTCTTTCAATTTTTTTATTTAATGATTTCATAATTTCTCCTCTATAATCTATTTAATTATACTAACTTTTTTATAATATAGCAAAATAAAAAGAGTCGATTGATTCGACTCTTGTCACAAAATTACTAAAATTTAGATTAAAGAACTTCTTTAAGTCTTGCAGATTTACCTTTTCTGTTACGTAAGAAGTATACTTTATGATGTCTAACTCTACCATGTTTAAGTACTTCAACTGAAGCAATAGATGGAGAATTTACTGGAAGAGTTCTTTCAACTCCAACACCAGCAGATTGTTTTCTAACGATGAAAGTTTCACTTACACCTGAACCACGACGAGCAATGACAACACCTTGGAATACTTGAATTCTAGCCTTACCATTTTCAGTAATCTTTAATGATAATTTGATAGTATCCCCAGCCTTGAATGAAGGAAGATCACTTCTAATTTGAGTTTTAGCAATTTGTTCTACTAATTGATTATTCATCCTTTTGAGCTCCTATTCTTATAAAATTTAATAATGTTCATATATTTGTGACTAATCAGAGGACCATTATTGCGTTTAACACGCTCTTATATAATATATAAAAATAAATTCTTTTTCAACAAAAAAAATTATTTTTTAAATGTTAAGTATTTTTGCTTGACACATATTTATTTTTCTATTAAGATTTTTATGTAAAAAGTGAGGAAAAATATTATGGTTAAAATTAGATTAACAAGAACCGGTCGTCATTTCGATCCAACATATAGAATTGTTGTTGCAGATTCACACTATTCAAGAGATGGAAGATTCATTGAACAAGTTGGTTTCTATGATCCAATGACAGACGAAGTCAAATTAAATGAAGAAAGAATTATGACTTGGTTAAATCAAGGTGCACAACCTTCTGATACAGTTAAATCAATTCTTTCAAAACACGGAATTATTGCAAAATTTGCTGCTAGTAAAAAGTAGGTAAAACTATGGATTACATTGCATTAATCCATCAATTTATTGATGGAATCTTAAATAATCCAGAAAAAGTTACTATCGAGCAACTCGAAGGTGATTCAGAAAAAGATGTAGTTTTCTTTATTTGTTGTACTAGCGATGATGCTGGAAGATTAATTGGTAAACGTGGTTCTACTGCTGATGCATTAAGAGAAGTTTTATCGATTGCTGCTAAAAACAATAATCAAAGAATTCATATTAAATTAGGTACTTTACCTGAAGAAAAATAAAAATTAGACCTGAAAAGGTCTTTTTTTTGAATTTATTAATTGTAAAAATCTTGTAAAAAATATATTATCTAATACGAGGAATTCACAAAATGAAAGATTTGACACAAGGCAATACATTTAAAGAATTATTTAAATTTTCTATACCTTTAATTATTTCAGGTATTGTTAGTCAATCATATAATATGATCGATTTAATTATTGCTGGAAAAGTAATTGGTAATGATGCTTTATCAGCAACTGGTTGCACTTCAACCCTTATTCAATTTCTTTCATCTTTATTTTGGGGATTTGGTGTAGCAACTTCCGCCTTAATAGGAAAATTATATGGAGCAAAAGAAAATAAAAGAATTGTTTTAGTTATCAAAACAACTACTTTATTTATTGCCATAACTATGTTTATTTTATGTTTAATGTTTTTCTTATTATCTAATAATGTAATGGAAATACTAAAAGTAGATAAAGAAATTATAGATCCAGCCAATAATTATTTTAAATTATATATGATTGCATTGTTTTTCCAAGCCATAACATATATTTTCACTTGTACATTACAAAGTATAGGTAATTCAAAATATCCTATGATTATGACTCTTGTTTCTGGATTAGGAAATTTAATACTTAATATTTTATTTGTTTCTAATTTAAATTTAGGAATAAATGGTTTAGCATATGCTACAATTATTTCTTGCTTTATTTCATTATTAATGGGGTTAATTAAAATAATTAAAACATTATATGAATTTAATGGTGATATTAAATTTCAATTTTCTTTTTCTGAATTAAAAAATGTTTCATATCTTGCTATCCCATGTATTTTACAACAATGTTCTTTATATTTAGCAAGTGTAGTAGTGCAACCTTTAATTAATAATTTAGGTAAAAGTGTTTCTGCAGGCTATAGCATTGCTATGAATGTAAATGTTTTGCTTAATGCAGTTTATCACAGTATTTCTCGAGCAGTTGCTACTTATGCATCTCAAAGTAAAGGTTCTAAACAATACTCTAATTATAAAAAAGGAATTTATATCGGAATTATTCAACAATTAATATTAACACTTCCACTTTTAATAATTTGTGTAATTTTTAAAGACAAAATCTTTTTAATTTTTATGAAAGATAACGATACCACATGTTTACCTTATGCTATACAATATGTTGATTTATGTGTACCGTTTGTTATATTTTGTGCATTAGGAAATTTAATGCATTCATTTTATAAATCAGTAGGTTCAGTAATAACAGTTTTAATCACTACTACTATTTTTACAATTACAAGAATTACTTTATCATATACATTACCTAATACAAATTTAATTTCTAATATCTATTTAGCTTTAAGTATTGCTTGGGTAGTTGAAGCAACTATTTTAATGTTAGCTTTCTATCTTGGATTTTGGAAAAAAGCAGGGTATCAAGAAAAAGAATAAAAAAAAGATAATTAACCCGCCCAAAAGTTAATTATCTTTTTTAATGCTTAATTAATTATTTAGAAATAACTGCGTGACCAGCTGACATAAAGACATTTTTCATTTTGTCTTTAACCATTTCTTTAACAGCATTTCTTGCTGGAGTTGTGTATTTTCTAATTTCAAATTCAGCTGGTTGAGTCCATAAGAATTTTCTAATTTCACCAGTAAATGCAACACGTAAATCAGAACCAACATTAATTTTGCAAACTGCTTTTTGTGAAGCTTTGTTTAACAATTCTTCAGGTATACCGATAGCTTCTGGCATCTTTCCACCATATTGGTTAATTAAAGCAAGTCTTTCTTGTGGAACTGATGAAGAACCATGTAAAACAAGAGGGAATCCAGGTAATTTTTCTTCAATTTCATCTAAAATATCAAAGCTTAAAGCTGGTTTTTGTCCTGGTTTAAATTTATATGCACCATGAGCTGTACCAATTGCTATAGCAAGTGAATCAATATCAGTTCTTGAAACAAATTCAATAACATCTTGAGGATGAGTGAATCGACCGTATTTATCATTTACATCAATATCTTCTTCCATTCCAGCAATTGCTCCAAGTTCTGATTCAACTACTACTCCTCGAGGATGAGCATATTCAACAACTTCTTTTGTTTGGCGAATGTTTTCTTCAAAATCACAACTTGAAGCATCAATCATAACAGATGTAAATCCATGATCAATACAATATTTACATATTTCAATTGATTTACCATGATCAAGATGTAAAGCAACTTCAACACCAGTATCTTCAACTGCTGCTTTAATCATATAATTTAAATATGTAATACCTAAATATTTAATAACATTTTCTGTTATTGCAATAATAACAGGTGATTTTGTTTCATCAGCAGCTGCAATAACTGCTTGGAATGTTTCTAAATTATCAACGTTAAAAGCGCCAATAGAATAATGACCTTCATAAGCTCTTTTAAACATTTCTTTTGTTGTAACTAATGCCATTTTCTTTTCTCCTTAATTTATTCAGCGTGGTGAGCACTACCAAAAACATTAGTAACCTTATCTTCAACTAAAGCAGTGACTGCTTCCATTGCAGGTGTAATAAATGTTCTGCAATCAAATTTTTCTGGGAATTCACATAAAGCTTTTCTTAAAGCACCTACATAAGCAACTCTAATATCAGTGCCAACATTGATTTTACAAATACCTTTACTTGCAGCTTTACGAAGCATTTCTTCAGGAATACCAATAGCTTCTGGCATCTTTCCACCATATTTATTTAAAATTTCTAATGATGCATGTGGAACTGATGAAGCACCATGTAAAACAAGAGGGAATCCAGGCATTTTTGTTTCAATTTCATCTAAAATATCAAATCTTAATTCTGGCTTTTGTCCTGGTTTAAATTTATATGCACCATGAGCTGTACCAATTGCAATAGCAAGTGAATCAATACCTGTTCTCTTAACAAATTCAACAGCATCATTTGGATGAGTAAAATGACCATATTTATCATCTACACAAACATCATCCTCAACTCCAGCAATAGCACCAAGTTCTGATTCAACTACTACTCCTCGAGGATGAGCATATTCAACAACTTCTTTTGTTTGGCGAATGTTTTCTTCAAAATCACAACTTGAAGCATCAATCATAACTGATGTGAAGCCTAAATCAACACATTTTTTACATAATTCAACAGATTTACCATGATCAAGATGTAAAGCCACAGGAACAGTAATTTCTTTCATAGCACAATCAATAACTTGTCTAACATAATTTTCTCCAATGAATTTTAATGCTCCACTTGAAATAGCAATAATAACTGGTGATTTTGTTTTTTCAGCAGCTTGTAAAACAGCTTTCATAATATCAACGTTATCAACATTGAAAGCTCCAACAGCATAACCATTTTTGTATGCGTCTTCAAACATTTTTGTTGTAGTAACTAATGGCATATATTCCTCCTTAAACCTTTAATTAAAACTATATTTATATAATACTTGAAATAAATTATTGTTTCAAATACCATCTTTATTTTATATATAAAAGAACGAATTGTAAAGAAAATGTAAAATTTTTGTAAAGTAGGGGGTTTATATAAAAGCGCTTACATGATATAATTCAAGCATAGTTAAAAATCGTTTGTATTTTTAATAAGATTTTCTAAATATTTTAGGAGGAGAAATAAAATGAAGAAAATTATTGTTTGCATGGCTACACTTTTAGCTATGTGTGGACTTGCAAGTTGTGGTGGAAATGACAAATTAACCGGTACTGCTGCTGTTGTTGCTGCTGCTAGCAAAATGTCAATATCAGAATTAGAGCAAGCTTCAAAAAAAGAAATGGAAGAATCAAAGGAAACATTTAAAGTATTAGGTTTAACTTCTGCATTATCAAAAGCTGTTGAGCAATTAGCAGAAAAATATGATTGGATTAAAGTTGGTGATGGTGGAAACACATTTGTAAATAACTCATACAAAGATTATACATTATTATCAGCATTAGAGCCTGCTGCAAATTCATATGTTGCTGACTATGCTTTAGTTCAAGATGCAAGATCAATTGCTGACTATACTGCTTCTGGTATTTTACATAATTATGTTCCTTCTGATGTAGCAAGTTATGGTCTTGATGCAGATGGAATAATGCCTTTACAAGGAATTCACTTTAATAAAATTTTCTGGACAAATACAAACTTTGAAACAGTAACAGGCAAGAAATTATATAATATTTGGCAAGTTGCTGGTACAAATGATGATGCTGATCATTTAAGTAAAGTTTCTTTCCAAAGCCCAGTTACTGAACAAATTAATATGTCATTCTTATTAAGCGTCATGGATAAAAAGAATGAAGAAAGATTATTATCTTCATATAAGAGTTATTATAAGAAAGATTGGGAAGCATCAAAAGATTATGCAACTATTGGAGAACAATGGGTAAAACAATTTATTAAGAATATTACAAGATATCATTCTTCCGATGGTACTGCAATGAAAGAAACACAATTAAAAGATGACTGGAATGAAGGTTATGTTTATTTCGGTGCATATTCAAAAATGAAAGATGCTGCAGGAAAATTCTATTCTGTAGCAGGTCAAGAAACAGATCCAATTTTAAAAAATTTAATCATTAAAGATGGTGAAAATGCAGGTAAAATTAAAGCTATGGACACTGTTAAATGGGATTGGAATATTGAAGGATTTAATGGATATTTCTATACAATGTTCTCTCAAGTTGTTAACAATGCAAAGCATCCATATACTGCTTGCTTATTCTCAAGATATGTTTTAGAAGGTGACTTCTATACTAAAACAATTTATGGTTCTAAAACTCCTAATGAAGATGGAACAAAAGGTAATCAATATGGTTACTATTATCCAGGTACAATGGGTGCATATGGTTCAAATGAAAAAGTTACAGTCAATTCATATGACTGGACAAAGGCACAATGGAAAGAAAGATCACTTTGTGAATCTTATGAATATTTAAGTACTGTAAGAAGTGCTAAAGTTGCTGAAATCAGTTCTTTAATCAAAGCTTAATTAACTATTTCATATTCAATTTAAACAAATAATTGAGGGGATAATCGCATCCTCTCAATTTGTTTTATGAAAGGGAGGTATCATGTCAAAAGCTAAAGTTCAAAAAGAAAAAAATATGACACCACAGCCTAAGAAAAATAACAAAACAATAAATTTAATTGTTAACTTTTTCACTAAACCTGCCAATGTCATTTTATTTATTTTTGCAATCTTTTTAACAATAATGGTTGTTTATCCATTAATTGAATTATTAATCTCATCATTTACTGTTCATACATATTCAGAAGCAAAAATGCTTAGTGAAGAATGGAATGTTGACCTTGCATCAGTTTGGAGTACAGCAAATAAATCAGGCAAATTTACATTTCTAAGTTGGCCTTCATTATTATTTCCAAAATCTGACGAGCTAAGACGTTATTCAGCAGAAAAATTTTGGACTCCTTTAGGAAATTCAGTCTTAATGTCATTGCTTGCTTGTACAATTGCCGTTTTATCAGGTGGAATATTAGCTTGGCTTATTACAAGATCTAATATGCCATTTAAAAAATTTGTTTCTGTTGTTTTCATTTTTCCATACATTATGCCATCTTGGTCAATTGCGATGTTCTGGGAAAACTTCTTTAAAAACACATCAGTAGAGGCTTCACCAGGCATAGGATTATTGCAAAGTTTAACTGGTTTACAAACTCCTGAATGGATGGTCTATGGTTTATTACCTACTGCTTTAACTCTAGGTATTCACTATGCTCCATTTGCTTATATTTTAATTGGTGGTATTTTAAGAAATATGGATGCTAACTTAGAAGAAGCAGCCACAATCTTAAAAGCATCTAGATGGAAAATTATTACAAGAATTACTTTACCAATTGTTGCTCCAGCAATGGTTTCAACAATATTACTTGTTTTTTCTAGTTCACTATCAACTTATACAGTTCCTATGAAACTGCACTTTGATTCGATTTCAACGCAACTACGTGGAGCTTTATCAAGTACTAACTATCGTACATTTGGTTACATAATGGCAGTTATCTTATTAATATTTAGTATTTTAATTTTATCTATTAATAATGCTTATACAAGAAGTAGAAAGAACTTTACAACAGTTTCAGGTAAATCTGGTCAAGTCACAAAAACAAACTTAAAGAAAGCTAAATGGCCTATTACTATTTTAGTATTAGTTGTTGTTTCTTTCTTTGCTATAGTTCCATTATTATCTTTCGTATTAGAAAGTCTAGAAGAAAACTCTGGAGATTTATCATCACTCACTTTAAAATATTGGTTCTCTACAGAAGAATTTGATTCATTCTTAGCATCAAAGAGTTTATCAACAAAAGGTGTTTTCCATAACTATACAATTTGGCAATCTTTTGGTAGAAGTATTATTGTTGCTATGATAGTCAGTTTACTTGCTGGTACATTTGGTATTTTGATTGGTTATGCAGTTAGTAAGAAAAGAAAAAGTAAACTTGCAAACTATGTTTCAAGTGTTGCCTTCTTACCATATTTAATTCCTGCATTAAGTTTCTCTGCTGTATTCTATGCTTTAATTCATATTCCAGCATTCTCATTATTGGATATTTCTACAACACAAAGTGAAATTTCAGCAATTGCAATATGTGTTATTGTTGGATGTGTTAAATTTTTACCATTTGCTTCAAGAAGTGGTACAAATGCAATGCTTCAACTTTCTGGAGAAATTGAAGAAGCAGCAATTATTACTGGTTGCCCATGGATTAAGAGAATGACAAAAATCTTATTTCCAATTCAAAAATCAAGTTTCATAAGTGGATACTTATTACCATTTATTTCTTGTATGAGAGAATATACATTATTTATTTTATTAACAGGTGCTACTTCTCTTATTACAAATACATTACAATATTATAGTACAAACGGATTAGGTCAATTAAGTAATGCAATTAACTTACTTATTGTTGGATTCGTTATT
>FR889367.1:28975-30229 GCA_000432895.1 Firmicutes bacterium CAG:449
CAAGAATTGAATTAATTAATGTTTCTAAAAGATGGGGAAATTTTATTGGTGTTAACCATCTAAATATGGTTATTGAAGATCATGAATTTATTACTTTATTAGGTCCATCTGGATGTGGTAAAACTACCACTCTTAGAATGATTGCAGGCCTAGAAACACCAACAGAAGGAAAAATCATTATTGGAGATAAAGTTGTCTTTGATTCAGACAAAGGAATTAATGTTTCTCCTGCAAAAAGAGATATTGGTTTCTTATTCCAAAACTATGCTTTATGGCCACATATGACAGTTTATAAAAATATTGCTTTTGGTCTTGAAAATTTAAAATGGAAAAAGCCAGATATTGAAAAAAGAGTTCAAGAAGTAATGAAAATGCTTAAAATTGAAGAATTTAAAGATCGTTATCCTGCTGAATTATCTGGTGGTCAACAACAACGTGTGGCAATTGCTAGAACTCTTGCTCCAAAACCAAAAGTCTTATTCATGGATGAACCTCTTTCAAACTTAGATGCTAAGTTACGTGGTGAAATGAGAACTGAATTAAAAAGACTTCATCTTGATACCAATAGTACATTTATCTATGTTACTCACGATCAATTAGAAGCTATGACTTTAGCAACTAGAATTTGTTTAATTGAAAAAGGTAATCTTCAACAATATGATCCACCACTAGTGGTTTATAATCGTCCAAATAATTTATTTGTCGCAGATTTCGTTGGTAATCCTACAATGAACTTTGTTCCTTGCAAAGTTGGTCCTCTTGATAAAAAGACAATTGAAGTAGAATTCTATGGCATAAAAGGAATTTTCCATGGTGATAAAGAATTTGAATTAACTAGCAATAATGCTATTCTTGGTATCCGCCCAGAATTCTTACCAATTTCACCAAATGGTAAAATAACTGGTATTGCATATTCAACATTACCAGCAGGTATGGAAACTACTGTTAAAATCAGTTTAAATGGTAATATTTTATCATCTGTTGTGTTCGGATCAATTGACTATACAATTGATGAGGAAATTAAATTTGATATAATAAGTGAAGGAATTGTTTTATTCGATCCTCAAACAAAAGAAAATATCAGTTTAGGTTCTATCGAAATCAAATAAAAAAATTAAAGACGATGATTAAAGATAAAACATCATCGTCTTTTTTTAGAGGTTAATATGGAAAAAGAAATTGATCAAATCAAAGAAGAAGAAAAGCTCATCCATAAAGAAAATTTAATTAAACAAAATAAACCTTTTTTATTAA
>FR889368.1 GCA_000432895.1 Firmicutes bacterium CAG:449
CATAATTGTTGTCGCAGCAACTGTATTAAATGTTACATTAATTCCTGGAATTAAGTTAATTAATAATAATAAAGCAATATTAAGAACTGGACCAACAATTAATTTAATAAAAGCATAAATCCACACATTTTTATCAGTAGCAGCTTCTTTAAAGGAAACTTTTCCAAGAGTACAACCAATAGCAATCCAAACTAATGGGGAAGATAACCCACCTAAAGTATTAATTGTTTGATATAACCATGGTAAGGAAACTGATATGTTCCAGAATGCACCAGTTTGATTATTAACTGTAACAACCCACCAGTTATTAACATTAGTACTATCACCTATTAATTGTAATGACCATAAAATGAATCCGACAAATGTAGCGATAATAATTGGGTTAACGAAAATTTTCTTCATTATATCTTTAAATGAAGGATGATTTTGAACTTGTGAATTATTGTCTTGTTGACAAATTGCATAGTATGCATAGGAATATAAGAATACCCTATATGCAACGTTAAACATACTTGAATCATTAAAGGCGGTTGGGAAAACAGCTTTAATTAATGGTTGACCAAAGAAAGTTGTTGAACCAAAGACGAAGAGAATTTCCATAACTTTCTTTTTGGTAGGATCTTTAACCCAAGCAAATAATAATTTTGCTAAGAAGATAAAGATAATATAAATAATAAATCCATAAATAAATGAGAATAGAGCACTTTGGAAAGTTGCTTGGGTAATACCTGTCATAAATGATCCAAATGCTAGACATGGTAAAGCAATAGTCATAACAACTTTTGTTAAAGTTTTACCAGTATTATCAGGTAATAATTTTGCTTTTGTAAGAGCAAAGCCTAATAAAATAATTAAAACGCTTTTTGCAATAGCGATCCATAAATTCATGGATGATAATGCATCGGTAATATTTGTACCGATATCATTAGTTAAAAATATTGGCATAAATTTAAATCCTTTCTTTAAAATCCATTTGAATTATAGCATTGTTGATTGAAAATACAATTATCTAAAGTTATAATTGCTATATAGATTTTTATATAAAAGTATACAATTTTATTATAACAACATGAGGTGATTTTATGAATATTGACTATTTGAAGAATTATATTGTTATTGTAGAATCAAATAATATTTCTGATGCATCAAAAAAATTATTTATTGCTCAACCTTCTTTATCTAACCAAATTAAATATTTAGAAGAACAATATGGCTGTAAATTAATTCATCGTTCAGGTAGAGTTATTAAATTAACTAAAGGTGGAAAAATTTTATATGAAAAATCTAAGCAAATTATTAAAGCTTATAATGAAAGTTTTGTAGAAATTCAAAATTTAAAACATAAATCTGGTGGAACTTTAAATATTGCTATTCCACCAACTGTTTATAAAGAATTAATTGATAAAAATTTTCTTGAGTTTTCTAAAAAACATCCTGATGTTGCTTTAAATATTTATGAAACTAACGCTAGTAATGCACAAGAATATCTAGACAATGATATTTGTGAGATAGCTATTACAAATGCTAATATTTCTAATATAGAAAAATATAATGTTAAAGAATTAGCTAAAGAAAGTTTTAAAGTTTTTTTACCTATAGATTCACCATTAAATCAAAAAGATGAATTACATATTACTGATTTAAAAAATTTACATTTTGCTATTCCAAGAGCTTATATTTCAAATATATATGAACATGCTTCTTTATATAAAATTGATTTAAAAATTGATGTTATCACCACGACTACTAGAGGCGCTTTAGAAATTTCAAAACTAAAAAATATTGCCGCTATTGTACCTCTTCCAGAAGATGAAAATCTTAATGCAAATTGTAAATTATTAAAATTAGATGATTTTAATGTTTATACAAGAAAACTAATTTGGAAAAAAGAAACTGAATTATCATTAATTAGTAAAGAATTTATTGAGTGTATAGAAGAAATATTTAATTAATTATTTGCATATTGTTAATTGTGATAATAAATGCAAATAAAAGAACTATTAAATTATTTGAAAATTGCTTCTAATGATGAAAGAATAATTAAAAGTGTTGTAACCTCAACAAAAGATGTTGAAGAAAATTGTGTATTAATTTTAACTAAAGGTCATACTATTGATCCAAACTTATTATTAAATAAAGATATTATAAAAAAATGTTTAGTTATTTTATCCGATCAAAAAAATGAAAATGTTATTTTTATTGAAAATTTAAAAGATAGAGTTTTTGAAATATTAGACTTTGTTTATTTTCGTTTTAAGCATAATTTTAAAATTATTGGAATTACTGGTAGTGAAGGAAAATCATCTTTAAGTAACATTATTTATCAAGGGTTAAAAGTGATAAATAAGAAAGTCATGTTAATTAGTAATTATCGTTATGATAAAGATGTTTTTTTATCTGAATTAACTACACCAACTAGTAAAGATATAATTTTAGCAATGGAAGAATGTCAAAAACGAAAATATGAATACTTAATTTTTGAAGTTTCTTGTATTGGAATAAGTGAAAAAAGAGTTTCTAGTAAAATTTTTGATTATTTATTTTTAACTTCTTTAGAAGTTGATCATCTAGATTATTATCAAAATATTTATCAATATCATTTAAGTAAAATTTCTTTATTACAAAATAATATCAAAGGTAAAAAGTTTATTTTAAAATCTGCATTCGATAAATATCCTCATTTATTTGAAAAAATAACTAATTTAAAAATAATTGATGAAAATGAAATTATATTAAAAAAATCATCTTTAAATCATCAAGTTTTTTCTTATAAACATGTTGATTATTATACTCATTTAATTTTTAAACAAAATCGAATTAATTTAACTTTTTTAATAGAATTTTTAATTTCTATTCATGCTTTTAATTTTAAATATATTATTAAAAAAATTAAAAGAGTAGAGGGGAGATTAGATTTAGTTCATACTAGACCTTATGTTTTAATTGATAATGCTCATTCAAAACAAAGTGTTGAAAATGTTTTAAAAGAAATTTCTTTATTTAAACAAAATAAATTAATTTGTGTCATTGGCGCAGGTGGAAATCGTGATAAAACAAAAAGAAGTGAATATGGTAAATCATGCTTAAAATATTGTGAAGAAATATATGTTTGTAATGATAATCCTCGAAAAGAAGATCCTTATAAAATTGCTTCAATGATTGCTCTTAATAACGATTTTAAAATAATTTTAAATCGTAAAAAAGCAATTTCTGAAGCCATAAAAAATGCCTCTAAAGATGATATTATTGTTATTCTAGGAAGAGGTAATGAAGAATATCAAATTATTAACGATAAAAGAATTTATTTAAATGATTATGAGGAAGTAAAAAAATGTTTTATCAAATAGATATTATTTATCAATGTTTAATTTTATTGATTTCTTCTATTATTTTTTCTTCATTAATAATTAAACTTATAATCAAATTACAAACAAAAAAAGAATATTATTTACCTCAAAGAGAAGAATTAACTTTTCATAATCAAAAAAATAAAACACCTCTTTTTGGAGGAGTAGGAATCTTATTTGGTTCAATATTTAGTTTATTACTAACTAATTATCAAGTTTTTACTAATTTAAAACTTTTGAAGTCGATATTAATCTTTATAGGATTTTTTATAATTGGTTTTGTTGATGATTATCTAAAAATATCAAAAAAAGATTATCATGGAGTAAAAGAAAGTGTTCGTTTATTTTTAGAAATTATTTTATCATTTTTATTTTTAAGAAATATTGGTTTTCAATTTTCTTCTTTTCAAGTAGTTAATTTTTTTAATAATTATTGGCATATAGGAATATTAGCAATTATTATTTGTTCATTTATTATTGTTGGCTCTAGTAATGCAATGAATTTATCTGATGGATTAGATGGACTTGCCACTTGTTTATTTATTATTTGCTTAATGCCATTTATAATTTATTCATTTAAAAATAAAGAAATTGAATTAGGTTTATTTTTAGTTTCTTGTTTTGCTTCTAGCATTGGTTTTATTATTTTTAATATTCATCCATCTAAAATTTTTATGGGTGATTGTGGCTCTTTATATCTAGGTTCTATTTTAGGTGGAATTAGTGTTTACTTGCATTTAGAATATGTTTTATTAATTGCAGGTTTTGTTTTAATTATTGAAACATTATCAGTAATTATCCAAGTAATATATTATAAATTAACTCATAAAAGAGTATTTTTAATGGCCCCATTACATCATCATTTTGAAATGAAAGGGTTCAATGAAGAAAAAGTTGTCTTGGTTTTTATGATTATTGGATATTTCTTTTCTTTTATTGCAACATTACTAATTATATGAAAATTTTAATTATTGGGTATGGTATTACTGGGAAAGCTTTATATGATTATTTTAAAAAGTATCAACATGATGTTTATATTTATGATGAAAAAAAACTTAAAATAAAAAATTATTATTCTTATGCTAAATTAGAAAAAGATTTACCTTTATTTGATTTAGGAATTAAATCACCAGGAATTCGTTTTAATAATGAAAAATTTTTATTAATTAAATCGTTATGCTTAAAAATAATGTCAGAATTAGATTTTGCCTTTTCAAAAATGGAAAAAAGTTATGTTATTGGTATCACTGGTAGTAATGGAAAAACTAGTTTAGCCACATATTTAAATCATTTTATTTCCAAAAAGAAAACAACATATTTAGCGGGTAATATTGGTAAACCTTTAATTAGTCTTGTTGATCAAATTAAAAAAAATGATGTAGTAATTTTAGAATTATCTTCTTTTCAAATTCAAGATTGTGAAAATATATATTTAGATGAATTATTTTATACTTCATTAAGTCCAAATCATTTAAATGTTTATCATTATTTAAAATCATATTATGCAGATAAAAAAAGAGCATTACTTTTTATAAAGAGCAATAAAATATATTGTTTAAATAATTCTAAAAAAATAATTGGCTATCCTTCTTTTTCAATAAAAAAAGATTTTACTAAACAAATAAAAAAATATTTAATTGGTAGATATTCTATTGAATATTGTAATATTGCAATGAATTATTGTTTAAATTTAGGTTTTATTGATGAAGAATTACTTTTAAATTTAAAATTATTAAAACCTGTTGAATATCGCTTAAATTATTTAGGACAATATCATAATTTGTTTTTTATTAATGATGGAAAATCTTCGACTTCTTCTTCTAGTAAATATTGCTTTGATTCATTTAAAAATAAAAAGAGAATTTTAATTTTAGGAGGAAATCATAAATCTTCATCTTTTAATGTTATTAAAGTAACTAAAAATGATGAAATTTTAATTTATGGACATGATAAAAATATTATAAATCAACAACTATCAGGGAAATTATTTTCTACTTTAGAAGAAATTTTTCTATATTTAAAAGATATTAAAGACAAAAGATATATTTTATTTTCACCAGGATGTGATAGTCATGATCAATATTCATCATATCTAGAAAGAGGAAAACATTTTAATCAATTAGTAGAAAAATATTTTGGAGATAAACATGAATAAAAAAGATAACTACAAACTTAAGGCAATTATTATTACTTTGTTTTTTATTGTTTTTTCTGTTTATATTGTTTATGATGCTTCTTCAATATGGTCAAAATATAAATTTAATGATGAGTTTTATTATTTAAAAAGACAATCAATTTATGCTTTTGTTAGTATTTTATTTTTATTTTTAGGGCAGAAAATAAAAATTGAAAAAATAAAAAAATACTTTATTTATTGTTTATTAATTAGCTATATTTTATTAGTTTTAGTACTTATTCCTCATATAGGAATCACTAGAGGTGGATCTTCATCATGGCTTGGATTTTCTTTTTTATCTTTTCAACCAAGTGAGATCTTCAAAATATGTTTAATTTGTTATACTGGCCATTATCTAAGTGATAATTTTTCTAAAACCAATAAATTAAAAACGATTATTCCTATTATTTTATTTTTATTAATTGGAGCAATTTTAATTATGCTACAACCAGATTTTGGGACTTTAGTGGTTATTGGTAGTGCTTTAATTGTTCAATTATTTTTATCAAAAATGAAGATAAGATATTTTTTATTAGGTGGAGGATTAATCACTTTATTACTTATTTTAATGATTGTTATCGAACCATATCGAATGAAAAGAATTACTTCTTTTATTGATCCATTCGCGGATCCATTAGGTTCAGGATTTCAAATTATTCAATCAATGTTTGCTTTAGGTCCAGGAGGGTTA
>FR889369.1:0-11694 GCA_000432895.1 Firmicutes bacterium CAG:449
TTCAATCATTTTATTTTTAGATATAGAAAATTATCTAATTCTCAATTATATTATTATTAAAGGAGGAAAACTTGAAAGGTTATATTTATAATAGAGCTAGAATTGCAGTTTATTTTGATTTAGAAAACTTAAAAATTGAAGAATTATTAACACCAATTATTAATAAATTTATTAAAGATGGTTTTATTGTTTTTCCAAGAAAATTAATTGTAAATAATATTTCACAAGTAAAAAAAAGTTTTTTAGATAAAAATGTTAAGCCAAATCAACTTGATTTAGTTATTTCTTACGCTGATGTTGGTAAAAACGCTGCCGATTTCCGCTTATATATCGAAGCCCTTGATTTACTTTATCATAGTGATGAGAACCAAGCATTTTGTATTGTTTCAGGAGATGCTGATTATGGAGAACTTGTTATTAAACTTCGTAATGAAAATCGTTATGTAATCGGAATAGGACCAAAAGAAAAATCTAAAGAAGAATATACATCTCTTTTTAATGAATTTATCTATATTGAAGATTTAAAACCAAAACCAGTTATAATCGAAAAAACTATCGAACCAAAGAAAGTAACCAAAAAGACTAAAAAATTAAGAAAAGATAAATCTTTTTATAACAAATTATTAGATGCAACCAATAAAATATTTGTTAAAAAAGAAAATTCAAAATTAGATGAAGTTTATTGCTCAAATATAATTAAAGATTTAAAAGATAATTCACTTGATTATTTTTCTAAATTTAAAATTACATCTAAAGATTTTCAAAAAATTGGCTTAGATATTTTATATAAAGATGAATCAAAACCAGAAACTGCTTATTTACGCTTAAGTAATAACTCTCTTAAATGAGAGTTATTTTTCTTTTTTTAAAAATTAATTTATTTTAATATATATTTATTAGGAGTAACTACTATGTATTCGTTCTTATTAGCCCTTATTTATCTAGCATTTATTAGTTTAGGACTTCCTGATTCTTTACTTGGTTCAGGATGGCCAGTAATGCATTTAGAATTTAATGTTCCAATTTCTTATATGGGAATCATCTCTATGATCATTTCATGTGGAACAATTATTTCAAGTCTATTATCAAATAGATTAACTCATAAATTAGGAACAAAAATAGTTACTATTATCAGTATCTTTTTAACTGTAATTGCATTATTTGGTTTTTCTTTTGCTAATAATTTTATTTTACTTATTATTTTTGCTATTCCTTATGGATTAGGTGCAGGCGCTATTGATGCAGCCTTAAATAATTATGTGGCTTTACACTATAAAGCTAAACATATGAGTTGGTTGCATTGTTTTTGGGGAGTAGGAACAATTGTTAGTCCATTTGTTATGTCATATTCTTTAGAAAATCTTACTTGGAAAAGTGGTTATCGAATTGTTGGAATTATTCAATTAATTATTGCTATTATTTTGCTTATAACTTTACCAATTTGGAAAGTAAATAATAAAAAAATTGAACAAGAAGAAAAAACTATATCAATAATCTCTGCTTTAAAAATTAAAGGTGTTCCTTTTCTTTTATTTGGTTTTTTTGCTTATTGTGCTTTAGAATCCACGACGATGCAATGGGCTAGTACATACTTTGTAGAGGTCAAAGGAATTGATGCTAGTCATGCGGCATCTTTTGCTTCTTTATTTTATATAGGAATTACTTTAGGAAGATTTATTTCTGGCTTTATTACTGAAAAATTAGGTGATCGAAAAATGATTATTTTAGGCTCAACTATTTTAGCATTTGGAATTATTTTATTAATTATTCCAACTACTTCTTATTTAATTAGCGTTATTTCTTTTATAATCATTGGTTTAGGATGCGGACCAATTTATCCATGTATAATTCATTCGACCCCTAATAATTTTGGTAAAGAAAATTCAGGAGCTATAATTGGTATACAAATGGCCAGTGCTTATTTAGGTTCAACATTTATTCCACCTTTATTTGGCTTATTAGGTAACTTTATTGGTTTTAAATTTATGCCAATTTACTTAATTATTTTTATGATTTTAATGATTAGTATGACTCAACTAACATTTTCTATAACTAAAAAAGCAAAATAATACTTTATTATTTTAGTTAATAAACTATAATTAAAATATGAACGATTTAATTAAAATTGATGATATTACTCTTGCAATAAAATTATTAAAAGATGGAGAAATTTTAGTAAACAAAAAGCAAAATAAATTAACTTACTTTGCTTTAAAAAAAGATAAAATTCATTGTCAAAATTCATCTTTAAGTTTTAATATTTCTCTTCAAGATTTTAAATCAATTTATAAAGATGCTGTTTTTTATATATATAATTTTGAAGATAACACTATTGATTTGAAAAAAGATGAAGAATATTATTCTTGGGATGTTTTAAAAAAGTAATTAAGCTTTATCGAATTGACTATTATATAAATTTGCATAAAAACCATTTTTCTTCATTAATTCTTCATGATTACCACTTTCAATTACATCACCATTATTCATAACTAAAATTAAAGAAGCATTTTTGATGGTTGATAATCTATGAGCAATGACAAAACTTGTCTTATTTTCAGTAAGTTTATCCATTGCTTTTTGGATATATTCTTCAGTTCTTGTATCAACTGATGAAGTAGCTTCATCAAGAATCATCATTGGTGAATTTTGTAACATAGCACGTGCTATTGTCAATAATTGTTTTTGACCAGATGAAATATTTAAACTTTCACTAACTATTGTATCTAAGCCATTTGGTAATAAACGAATAAATTTTTCAAGACCACAGTCTTTACAAACCTTATAAATTGTTTCATCATCAATATTTTCCATATTATAAACAAGATTTTCTCTAATAGTACCTTCAAATAGCCATGTATCTTGCAAAACCATCGAAAACATATTATGAACATCCTCTCTTTTTAAAGATTTTATATCATATCCATCAATTAAAATAGTACCTTTATTAACATTATAAAATTTCATTAATAAATTAACCATTGTTGTTTTACCTGCTCCAGTAGGTCCAACAATTGCTATTTTTTGTCCACTTTTAATTGAACAAGAAAAATCTTTAATAATAATTTTATCTAAATTATCTGGATAAGCAAATTGAACATGTTTAAATTCTACATTACCTTTAATTTGATCTTTTAATTCGATTTTATCATCTTCTTTTTCTAATTCTTTGCTTTCTAAGAAATCAAAAATTCTATGTGCAGAAGCAGATGATGTTTGCATATTAGTTAAGCCTTGGGCAATTTGAGTTAATGGAGAAGTAAATAATCTAACATAAACAATAAATGCGATAATAACCCCAAAATCAATAGTACCATTTAAAGCTAAAATTGCTCCAAAAACACAAACACAAACATAAGCAACATTACCAATAATATTCATTAAAGGTTGCATAATTCCTGATAAGAATTGTGATTTCCAGTTAGAATCATAAACTTCTTCATTTAATGAATCAAATTTATTAAGAACATCATCTTCTGCTAAAGATACTCTAATTAAATCGTGGCAAGTATACATTTCTTCAACATATCCATTTAAAACACCTAAACTTTCTTGTCGCTTAATAAAATATTTTTGTGATCTTTTCATGATGATAACTACTAAAACTAAACCAATTAAAGTTACACAAATTGAAATTAATGCTAAATGCCATTCTGTTACAAACATCATAATTAAACAGCCGATAAATTGTGTACTTGCACTAATTATGGTTGGCAAACTATTAGTTAATCCTTGTTGTAAAGTCGAAACATCATTAGTAACTCTACTTAAAATATCACCTTGATAGTGATTATTAAAATACTCTTGAGGTAGATTATTAATTTTTTGAGAAATATCATTTCTCATATTATATGCCATTTTTAAAGTGACTTTAGCCATAATATATTGTTGTAAAAAAGTAAATAAAGCACTTAATATATAAACTATTAAAAGAAATATACCTAGTTTAGCAATTCTATCAACATCTATTCCTGTTAAGTATCCTTGTTGAATTAAAGTTGCAATTTCTCCAATTTTATTTGGACCAATAATAGTTAATAAAGCACCTAAGCAAGAAAAAATTAAGGCAATGATAATAATAGCTAAATTATCTTTTAAATAATTTATTAATTTACTAAGGGCAGATTTAATATTACTATTTTTCATTTGTTAACCCTCCAATTCTGTATTTGAAAGTTGAGAATGAGCAATTTCTTGATATAATGAACAATTTTTCATTAATTCTTCATGGCGACCAATACCAACAATTTCACCATTATTTAAAACAATAATCTTATCAGCATGTCTAATTGTAGAAACTCTTTGAGCCACAATAACTTTAGTAGTATCCTTAAGTTTATTTTTTAATTCTTCTCTTAATAAAGCATCTGTTTTATAATCTAAAGCAGAAAATGAATCATCAAAAATTAATATTTCTGGATGTCTAGCGATAGCTCTAGCAATTGATAATCTTTGTTTCTGTCCACCTGATAAATTTCTTCCCAATTGAGCAACACGATAATTTTCTTTATCATCTAATTTGTTAACAAATTCACTTGCTTGAGAAATTTCTAATGCTTCATTTAAAATATCTTTATTTTTTTCTTCACCAAAGAAAACATTATCTTCGACACTACCAGAAAATAACATTGCTTTTTGAGAAATATAACCAATTTTATGATATAAAGAAGAAAACTCATAATCTTTTATATTAAGCCCATCAATTAATACTTCCCCACTTGTTACATCATATAATCTACTAATTAAATTTACTAAAGTAGTTTTTCCACTTCCAGTTGGACCAATAATTGCTAATGTTTCACCCTGATTAACTTCAAAATTAATATTAACTAATTCATCTTCTTTTGTTTTCGGATAAGAAAAGTAAACATTATTAAACTTAATAGTTCCTTTACTTGTTCCTTCTATAACACTACCCTCTTTAATAGAAGTTTGTTTAGCCAAAACTTCATTAATTCTTTCAGCGGAAACTTGTGCAGATGGTAATATCATAAAAATCATAATTAACATCATAAATGACATAATAACATAAGTAGCATAAGTACTAAATACCACTACATTACTAAACATCACTAATCTATCACTAGCAGAACTCATATTATTAATTAAAGTAGCACCTAACCAGTAAATCACTAAAGATAAACTATTCATGCATAATGACATCGATGGTTGCATACACGCAAATAATTTTTGATTTTTTAATTGTAAAGAATTCATTTTTTTATTTGCATCATCAAATTTATTATTTTGATAATCTTCGGCATTAAAAGCATGCACAACATTAATTCCTTGTAAATTTTCTCTAGTAACTTTATTAATTTTGTCTGTAAATTTTTGAACAAGTCTAAATCTTGGTAAACAAATTGACATTATAATAAAAATAAAAGCACATAACACAACAACATACGCCATGGTAACAAAAGATAATTCCCAACTCTTATTTAATATTTTTATAATAGCCCAAATAGCCATAACAGGCGATTTAATTAACATTTGAAGTCCCATTGAAACAAGCATTTGAATTTGACTTATATCATTTGTAGTTCTAGTTATTAAACTTGGGATAGAAAAATCTTGCATTTCTTGCTTGGAAATATCATTAATGTGATGAAATAATTTCTTTCTAATTTCATAACTAAATCCAGAAGCAATCTTAGAAGAAAGAAATCCACATAAAATAGCTAAAACAGCACTAATTAAAGCACAACCAATCATTTTAAGACCGACAAGAGCAATATCATTAATTTCACTTCCTACAGTGTTTATTAATGTCGTTAATTCTGACATATAATCAGGTAATGATAAATCAAAATATATTTGTCCTAAAATAAAAATTATGCATATGATCGACATAATAATTTCTTTTGGACGCATCTTTTTTAATAATTTAAACATCTTTAATTCCCTCTTTTTTAATGCGATTAATATTACTTTCAAATTTATTCATACATTTTTCAAAAATTATAAGATCTTCTTCACTTAAACCAACAGCTAATTCACTAGCAAATTGATGTTGCAATTTCTTTCCTTTCTCAATAAATACTTTTGATTTATCAGTACAAACAAGTTTTGTTTTTCGTCTATCATTTTCTACTTCTTCTCTTTTTAAAAAACCAAACTTCACTAAATTATCAACATGAAAAGAAACAATTGATGATTTAAATCCCTTTAATCGGCAAATATCTTTCGCAGTATTATTTTCAGGATTATTTGCAATAAACATTAAAATGTCTACAGCCATCGGTGGTAAATCGGTTTCCAGTATTAAAGGTTGTAAAGCTTTATGATATGCTTCTATAAAACTATTTGTTACTTTAAACATTTTACTAGCATTAATATCTTTATCCATAAAATCCTCCAAAATCAAATATTCCAATATTGAACTATTTAATATTAAAATATTATTTATTAATTGTCAATAAATTATTTTTTTATTTATTAAAAGAATTATGATATACTATTAGCGGCACCAAAAAAAAGTAATAAAAAAAGCCTATTTCTAGGCTTAATACAAACTAAATGGTGCCGTCTATCGGAATCGAACCAACAACCTATCGATTACAAGTCGATTGCTCTGCCAGTTGAGCTAAGACGGCGTTTGCTTTATTATAATAGTTTTATTAAAAACAAAAATCAAGTAAAAAATTAAAAAAAGTTAAAAATATTTTGGGAGGGGAAAAATGTATATAAATTTTAATAGTTTAATCGAAATAAAATTTGAAATAAACATTTTTTCTTTATTTTCTTTTCTAGCGGGAATACTTGCTGGATTTATTATTTTAGGATTAATTTATCTTTTAAATTGCTTACTTTCATTAAAGAAAAAAACAATTAAAATCAATAAAGAAATAAAAAATATCTCTGAAAATGATATTAAAGATATTATTCATAAATATCAAGATGCATTTAACGATGAAAAAAGAAGAAGAAAAAATATTCCTTTTGATTATTTTAGATCTACTATTTACGATATGATGGTGGAAATCGCTAGTAAATTTTATCCTAAATCAAAAAAACCTTTAATGGAATTATCTTTACATGAATTAATTTTGTTAGATCAATATATTGTAAAAAAATTAGATGATTTACTTTCAAAAAAAGGAATTAGTTTATTTAAAAATTTAAAATTATCTACAATTATGAATTTAGTTGATAAAAAAACTACAATTGATAATAATGCTTTAGT
Organism: Firmicutes bacterium CAG:449; assembly: GCA_000432895.1. Classification (GTDB taxonomy): domain Bacteria; phylum Bacillota_I; class Bacilli_A; order RFN20; family CAG-449; genus CAG-449. Next base: position 7,184 of record FR889369.1, read on the forward strand.
AAGAAATGCCAAGAAATTTAAGTTTAAAGAAATATATGGTTTTGCCTTAACTTTAATAAATATTATTAATCCATATTTTTGGTTCAAAAAAATTGTTATTAATCCATCCATTAATCTTTTGTTAAATAAAGTTTTTCTTGTTTGTTATTCTATTATTGGTGAAGAAACATATAATGTTTATTCTAAGCAAGCATTTGTTGAAGAAGATTCAAAACTAAAAGAATTATTAAATACAATTGATAAACAAAGTGAAAAAATTAAAAAAGAAGGCTTATTAGTTAATCAAGTAAGCGAAGAAAAAATTAAAAAAGAAAAAAACTAAGACTAGAAGATTTTTTAACGGGGATATTCTATGAAATCTAATCTTAGTTTTTTTAAGGGATTTTTTGCTTACAAGAAGCAAAGTAGATAATATGTAGCTTAACTACAAGATTATTTTATTTTTTTAATATAAACTTTATTTTAACTTTATTTAAACTTAATTTAAACTTTTGCTACTTTTATTAGAAAATTTAATTGTAAACTTAGAGCCTTTGTTAACTTCTGATTCAACTTCAATCTCTGCATTACATAATTGTAATATTTTCGTGACAATCGTTAAACCTAATCCATTACCTTCTTTGTTGTGAGATGTTTCACCTTGATAAAATCTTTCAAAAATATGTTTTTTAGTTTCTTCATCCATTCCACATCCATGATCAACAATAGTTACCACTACTTCTTTTTTTATTTGTAAATAAACCCCAATAGTAGAATTTTCATAAGAATATTTTATTGCATTTGATAATAGATTATCCCAAACATGTGATAAAAGCATTTCATCAGAATAAAGAATACACTCTTCTAAATCAATATCTAAATCAAGATGTTTTTCTTCTATGCGATCGGTCAAATTAACAATGCACATTCTAATTTGTTCATCAAGACGAAAAAATTTCTTTTCAACTTTTACATTCTTATTATCAAGTCGACTAATTTTTAAAACGTTAGAAACTAAAGTTGAAATGTTATCAATTGAAGTATTAATCATATCCATACTTTTTTGTTTTTCTTCTTCTGAAATAGATGGACTTTCTAAAATATTAATATTACTTCTAATTACACTTAAAGGTGTTTTAAATTCATGAGAAACATTAGAAACAAAATCATTTGATAATGTTTCTATTTTATTTAATTCTTTAACCATTTGATTAAAGCTATCAATAGCATTTTGTAATTCTGGAATAGAAGAAGAATCTTTTATAGAAATAGAAAAATTACCTTTAGCAACTTTTTTTGAAGCATCAGATAAAGAAACTAATGGTTCAAATAATTTCCCAACAAAATAATAACAAACAAAAGTAGACAAAATACTAGAAGCAATATATGAAGAAACTATTGTTAAAATTAAAGCATTAATTTGATTGTTAACTAACCATTTACCAAATGGAGTAATCATAATAATTCCCATTATAGTTATTAATAATAGTAAATTAGTAATAAAACATAAAAAGACAAGTAGAGTAATTTGAATATATAATTTTTTTGGTTTTTTTGTTCTAGTCATGATTTTTTACAGCCTTATAGCCTAATCCACGAATTGTTACAATTGTAAAATCAGGATTATTTTTAAATTTATCTCTTAATCTATTAATATGAGTATCGACAGTTCTTTCTTCACTTGTTGAATAAATTCCCCAAAATTCATCCATCAATTGAACTCTAGTAAAGATCTTATTTTCATATGAAAGTAATTTAAACAAGATTTGAAACTCTTTTTGAGGTAATTCATAAGTTTGACCATTAGTAAAAATAGTTAAAGAATCAGCATCTAAAATTGTGTTTCGAAAAGATAATTTATGTTCATTAGAAATTTTTGCTCTTCTAAACAAAGAAGTAATTCTTAAATCTAATTCATTTAAATCAATTGGTTTAACCATATAATCATCAGCGCCTGATTTAAAACCAGCTTCTTTATCCGAATATTGGTCCTTAGCCGAAATAATTAAAACTGGAACATCTATTTTTCTATATCGAAGTTCTTTAATAAAATCAATACCATTCATATATGGCATCATAATATCGGTTATAATTAAATCAACTTGGTATTTATCAAGTTCTTGTAAGGCATATTTAACTGAATAAGAACAATTTACATCATAGCCTTTTTTTGTTAAAAAAACTTTAATACTATCACTTAAGGAAATATCATCTTCCACAACTAAAATCTTAAACATTTCTCTTTCTCCATTTTTCTATATTGTAAAATATTTTTTTTATTATTCATAGCGAAAAAAAATTTTTTAATATTTTATATTTAAAAAAAATAAATATCGTGACAAAATAATATATAGAAAGGAATTGTATTTATGAAAGATTTAGTAAAAACATTAGAAGGTTTACCTTGGATTGTTAGAGTTTTATTAACACTTATCTGGGGTGCTTATGGAAACTTATTAAGATTATTTAGATCACTTGCAAAAAAGAACACAATTGGTGTAATTCTTGCAGTTATCTTATTAATTTGTGGTGGTTTTTTCATTCTTTGGATTTGGGACCTTATCAGAGTTTTATTAGGAAAAGAAGTTTGGTGGATTGATTAATCTTGTACTATAACTATCATGGAATAATAAAAAGCAAAATAAAAAAAGGAGAACTATTATCTTATCAAATTGTCGATAAGTATAATAACATCTCTCCTTGTTTATTATTATTTTTTAAAAATGAAGTTAAACCTATTAGAGAATATCGTTTTCACGAATATTTAGAATTAATAGATATTTACTATAAAAGACCTTAGAGGTCTTTTTTGTTTACAAAAAATTTTAATCTATTCAATCCATCAAGAACATTTTTTCTTGAAGTAGCAATATTCATTCTAATAAACTTTTTACCATTTGTTCCATATTCTTCACCTTCAGAAACATAAAGACCAGTACTTTCACGAAGATTTTTACAAAATGAAACTGAATCATTACTAATAGAAGAAATATCAATCCACACTAAATATGTGGCATCAGAATGAATAACTTTTAATGAAGGAATATTTTTATTAATAAAATTCTCAACAAAATCTTTATTATTAAAAAGATATTCGTTGAGTTGATTTACCCATTCTTCACCATATTTAAACGCGGCAATATTAGCGCTTATTGCAAAGAAATTAGGCTCAGCTACTTCATCAGTATTTAATCCTCTCCATACTTTATGATATAAAAATGGATCATTAACAATAACACATGCTGATTGAAGTCCCGCTAAATTAAATGTTTTTGAAGCTGCTAAACAGGTAATTGAATTTATATAACATTTTTCACTTACAGAAGCAAAAGGAATATATTCTTTATGTGGTCTAGTTATGTCACAATGAATTTCATCAGAAATAACATAGACATGATATTTAAAACATAATTCACCTATTTTTTCTAATTCTTCTTTAGTAAAAATTTTTCCTACAGGATTATGTGGATTACATAAAATCATTAATGATGTTTGTTTGTTAGCTAATTTTTCTTCTAAATCAACAAAATCAATTTCATATTGATAATTTTTATAAATTAAATTACTTGCTAAAACATTTCTACCATTATTTAAAATCGAATTATAAAAAATATTATAAACTGGTGAAAGAACTACAACATTTTCACCTACAGAAGTAATTTTTCTAACAATAGAAGAAATAGCGGCCACCACACCAGTAGAAAAAATCATATTTTCTTTTTTAAAAGTAAAATGATGTCTTTTTTTCCACCAAGAAATAATACTTTCAAAAAATTCATCTGGAATAATTGAATATCCATAAGCTCCAATACTAGCTCTTTTTTGGATTTCTTCTTGAACTTCTTTACAAGTTGGAAAATCCATATCCGCGACCCACATTGGTAGTTCATTATCTAGAACATCCCATTTTAAAGAAGAAGTATTTCTTCTATTTACAATCTCATCAAAATTGTATTTCATTTTTCTTCCTCAATAATTGTTTTACTTGGATCAATTAATTTTTCATCTAAAATTAATTCTTTAATTTTTTTTGCTTTAATAGTTCCAGAAATTGGATTTTTTACACTATCAATATTGGAATTTATTTCTGCATTAACTGTTGAAAACTCAAAACATAAATCAGTATTTAATAATTTACAATTAACCATTTTAATATTATCCATATAACACATGCCTTGATTAGAATCAATAACACAATTAATAAAAGTAATGTTTTTAGAATTCCAACCTAAATATTCACCAATAATAGTCGAATCATATACTACAACGTTTTCACAATTCCAAAAAGAATCTTTTGATAACATTTTTGCATGATGAATTTCAACATTCTTTGCTCCATCAAAAGCATAATTACCATCTAAAGAAAAATCTTTAACAATGATATCTTTACTATTCATTAAGAAATAATCCCCTTTAGCGGACACCTCTTCTAAATGAATATTTTGACAATTCCATAAAGTTTCACTAGCATTAGGTAAAGTAACATTCTTTAAAGTAATTTTACTTGCTCTTCTAAACATTTTAGGAGCTTC
>FR889369.1:11785-14491 GCA_000432895.1 Firmicutes bacterium CAG:449
CATTCATTTACATAAATATTATGACAATACCAAAGTGGATATTTCCATTTAAAAATACAATTAAGCAAACTAAGATCACTACTTTCTTTCAATGGAGATTCTCCATCCGCAAAAGTAGAATCAATGATTTCTGCATCATGGGTATTATATAATGCTCTTTCACCTACATATAAACCTTGAACAAATTTTTGCATAATTTTCCTCCAGGCAAACCCATTATTTATTATTAACTAATCGTTATTTTCGTATAAAAATTGAGAAATTTTTTGTCTTAGATATTCTTTTTTTATTTCATCTTCTTTTTGTTTTTGATATTCAGCAAATTGTTCATCACTTGCACCATAATAATTTTTTAAATAATCTAAATAATCATTAAATTCTTCTTTAGAAATTTCAAAATTTTCACTTTGTGCAACATGTTCATAAACTCTATCAATTTTAATTGAAGTTGAAGCATCATTAGCTAAAGATTTTCTAAAATCTTCTTTAGTAGTTCCAGTCATTGATAAATATTGATCCATACTCATACCATATTGTTTAATCATATTTTCATAATAAGAAATAATTTCATCAATTCTTGCATTAAGTTCTTCTTCTTCAATAGCAATAGTTGAATTTTCAGCAAGATAATCACATAATTTTTTAATATAATCATTCTTACTAGCAAGATCATTTCTTTGTTCAAGATTACTTCTTAAAGCAGCAATTAAATCTTCTTTAGTAGGAATACCAAAAGTCTTAGCTAAATCATCATCTAAAAGAGGTTCTTCTTTTTGTTTAACTTCATTAATTACACATTTAAAAATAGCTTCTTTTCCTTTTAATTCTTCTGCATGATAATCACTAGGGAAAGTAACTTTTACATCAACTTTATCACCTTTTTTATAACCCACTAATTGGTCTTCAAAACCAGGAATAAAAGTATTGGAACCTAATTCTAAATCGTATTTTTCTCCTTTTCCACCTTCAAAAGCCACACCATCAACAAAGCCTTCATAATCAATATTAACAACATCATGTAAAGCTGATGAGTCTTCTTTTGTAACGAATTTAATATTTTTTTCTAATAATCTTTTTAATTCATTATTAACTTCTTCTTCAGTTACAACTTCAGGTTTATCCTTTCCTAATTTTAAATTTTTATATTCACAAAATTTATTTTCCATTTTTTATTTTTCCTCTCGTAAACTAATTATAATAAATTAATTAATTTTAAAAAAGGAAAATTAAAGATTATAAGCCAAAAATAATAATTACAACAATTCCTAAAACCATTAAAAATAAGCCAAATAATGATTTTTTAGAAAATTTTTCTTTTAAAATTGTATAGGAGAATAACATTGTTAATAGAATTGCTAATTTTGTAATTGAACTAACCACAACTGGATTAACATCTACTTGTTTTAGAGCTTCATATTCAAATAACCAAGCTCCTCCAGTAGCAAAACTAGATAAAATCAAAAATATCCAAGATTTTAAATCAATACTTTTAGCGCCCTTATAATCTTTTTTTACTAAAACAATACAACTAGAAAAAATAAAAACAATTATCGTTCTAATTAATGTACCTAAATCAGTTGGTGTATCTTTTAAACCAATTTTAATAAATAAAGAAACTAGAGAAGCAAAAACAGCGCTTAATATCGCGTATATTAACCATTTCTTACTAGTAGAATCATTACTATCTTTCTTTTCAATCATTAATAATGTTCCAATAAACATTAAAATAATAGAAACAAATAACATAATAATAGTAACTACATTTCCATTTTTAGTTGTTGAATCAAAAAAGAAAATCATAAATAAAATACTAGTTAAAATAAAACTAGATTTATCTATTGGCGCCACTTTATTAATATCACCTAATTTTAAAGCTTTATAATAACATAACCAAGAACATCCAGTTGCTAAACCAGATAAAACTAAAAACACATAATTATTAACTGTTAAATTATTAAATTGATAAATACTGCCTGATAAAAAACATAAAAGTAAAGAAAATAATATAACTATACCCGTTCTAAACCACGTAGCAAAATTTGAATTAACATTTTTTATTCCAATTTTAGCAAAAATTGTTGTTAATGAAGTAAATAAAGCACTTAAAAAGGCAAATAATATATATATCATAACAAAATCTCTATATACATTATTTGCCTATATAAAATTTATTTCAAGAATATAATAGATAATAATATTCCAATACTTATACCAACAACATCGGCAAATAAACCAACTTTCAAAGCATGTTTCCATTTACTTACTCCTACTGAAGTAAAATATAAACATAAAACATAAATAGTTGTATCAGTACTTCCTTGAATAGTTGAAGCCATTTTACATACAAAACCATCAACATCATTTTTACAAATAGAATCCAGTACAGCAATAGAAGCACTTCCAGAAATTGGTCTAAAAATAACCATTGGAACAATTTCAGTATACGAACCTAAATTAGGAATTAATGAAGAAATAAGATTAGATAAATCACTTATTAATCCTGAGGCTTTTAATAAACTAACGCATAATAGCATTCCTAATATAGAAGGAAAGACTTCTTTAAATAAATCTAAACCTTGTTTAGAACCATCTATAAAAGCATTATAAGCATTTTTCTTTTTAATAATTGAAAAAATAATAACAAAAATAATTAATAAAGGTATAAAAATTAATGATTTATTATCCATACAATAAAATGTATGAACA
>FR889370.1:0-6856 GCA_000432895.1 Firmicutes bacterium CAG:449
GAAGTTGAAGAAATTGATCATAAACTTAATTTTTATTTATATGATAAAACTAATAAATTAGTGGTTTCTGGTGTAGTTGATGATGAAGAGAATGAATTAATTAGTAATTATATTTCAACTTATGAAAGTCCAAATAAAATTAATAATAGTAATGAAGAATTAATTAATGCTATGGGTGCATTAAATAATGATTATATTTTTGAAGGACGTGATTATCTTAATAATTATCCAATTTATGTAAAAATGAATGGAAATGGTTATTATGAAGGAACTTCATCTAGTTATGAATATGGAAGTGGCTATATTGTTTTAGAGGATGGAGTGCATTCTTTTATTAATAATAAAAATGGTTTTTCTGTTAGTTACCAAGTTGGATATAATAAAGTAGATTATGATAAATATTTTAATTTAGGAAAAGTATTTTATAACAAATTTATTAAAATGCAAGATCATTCTTATTTAAGTTATGATCCTTATAATATTTATTCTTTTGCTAATTTCTTTGGTGTTGATGCAAGTAAAGTTACTCACCTTGTCTTTGATGTTTTTTCTGATTATGTCAGTATTAATTTTTTTAATCAAGATGCTCTAGTGGTGGGAGGTAATTTAAAAAATATTAATTCTACATCTATTGAGATTATTGATAATTATGTTAAAGGTAGTGTTAGACCATCTTTAGAACATAAAAGTGGTACTGAAGAATTAGTAAAGTTAACTTCTTCTTTAAATAATAATTTTACTTATTATAAAAAGAATGATTATGTTGAAGAAAATGAATATTTAGAGCTTAAATCAACTGAAAAAGGTCGTTTTGTTGCTACTGATGTAATCTTAACTCCTAAAAATAATTATTATATAATTGATGATACTGCTTATGAATATACTTTAGAAAATGAAAAAATAAATTTATCTGTGGAAAAAAGTATTTCTAAAAATGAATATTTAAATTTATTTACTTTTAAAAATATTGATTTTGCTAGTTTTAATCCATTAGGTAATAATGTTTATCAAACTTCAGATAGTACTACTTTAAAAATTTTAAATAATATTTTAGATGGTAATAGCAATAATAAATATCAAGAATCTGCAACTATAAGTATTATTGATAGTAAATTGCATTTTGTTTTAAAAGGTGGAAATATGACTTGGTCAGAAGGCTATATTGATAATATTAATTCCACTTCTATTGATTTATTTAACCAAGAAATTGCTGCACCTACTTGGATTAATAATGATAATAGTGATTTGAAAGCATATATTGATGTTTTAAAAGCAAATTGTAACTTTACTATTAAATATGCTTCTAGTGTTGATACTGGTGATGTTTATGATGAAAAAAGTTATGATTATTGGACAAATGAAACAGTATATTTTGGTTTCTTTGAAAATGGCATAACATATTCAGAAGCTGGTTATTTATATGAATATGGTTATCAAGAAAATGATGATGGTGAACGATATTTTGCAATTTCTCAATATCCATTTAAATATGAAACAATTCAAGATTTTAATCCTTTAAAAGCTTTAGATGATACTTGGATTAATCGTATTGAAAAAGTTAGTGATAATCACTTTGTTTCTTCTTATGAATATATTATTAACATCTTCGCTTCTTTAACTGATTTAACTTCTTATCAAATTGAAAAAGTTGATTTAGTTTTAGATAATGATGAATTAATTATTAAGTTAATTGATGAAGATACTATTTATGGTCCGATGACTATTACTAATGTTAATAAAACTAAGATTCCTAGTTTTGCAAATAATCCAAAAATTTATTAATAATTATCGTGAATAAAAAGCGAATTTATGATTCGCTTTTTATGTGTTTTATAATAGTTTTAATATTTATTTTTGCAAAATCGCTTAACTGATATGATCTTATTCTTTTATTAACTAATATTGGTTGTATGAAACCATTTTTAACTAAATTTGATAATCGATTAATAATGGTCTTATTTGTAGTATTCAATTCTTTACTAATTTCAATAGGTGTAAATTCATTTTTATGATTCATTAATATAAATAATAATAAATTTTTTTCTTTTTTGTTTAAATAAGAAATACTCGCGGTAAGTTCATCTTTATTTGCTTTGAGTTGAATTTCACATATTTTATTAGAATATAGTTTAACCATTTTTAAAAAATAATTTATCCAAATTTCTGGATGAGGAGGATTATCTCTTCCAGAATAATATAAGGCTGGTAAGCCCATTTGTATTGATTTATAATATTCATCAATATCGTAAGCAAAATATTCTTCTAATGAGCCAATTCCATTAAATCCATATCCATTTAAATCTAAAATATAATTAGACAATAATCTTGCTGTTCTTCCATTTCCATCTTCAAATGGGTGGATTGTAACAATTTGATAATGTACAACCGCGGCAATTATAAGAGGATGATCACTTGTTGAATTAACATATTTAACTAATTCTTCAATAAGCAAAGGAATATCACAATATTCAGGTGGTATATAATCTGGGTTTCCTGTTATTGAATCATAAACAGCAAATAAAACTCCAGGTGGGGTAGGACCTCTAAAACCAATTTTTTCTTTTGAAGCACCTTTCTCTACTAATTTTTGTACTTCAAGAATTAGTTCTTTTGAAAATGCTTTTTTCTTGTTTATACATTCTTCTAAATAATTTAAAGCTAAAAAATAATTTCTAATTTCTTGCTCTGGCTTTAAAAAGTGTTTTCTTTCGTCTGATTCGATTATTTCTTCAACTTGTTTTTCTGATAAAGGATTTCCTTCAATTTTATTTGATGAATATGCACTTTTCTTTTTTGAATTTTTTCTTAATTTATTAGCTATATTTTTTGGAAATTTAACATTTGATACCTTGTATCGGCTTTTTTCTATTTCCAATATATCTTTTAAAATATCGTTTGTTAAATTTACTTTTATCATAATAATTTTCCTTATACATTATTATAGCAATTTTAAGAAAAATTACACTATTTTTTCACTATTTTTTCACTATTTGGATTTGCTAGGTTACCAATATCACTTGCAATTAATAAAGTTAAAGTGTCAAGTTTGCTATTATGTCTTTCTTGTGGATATCAAATAGTATAAATCTTGTAGATAGTTTTCTTTTCAATGTATTATTTTGTGTATATACACATTTTATTCTAATGAAATTTAGTGCACCAATAGTAGTAAAGGCATTTTCATCTTTTATGGCTTGCTTTGTAAAATACATAGGCCAATTTGTCCTGCTCTTTTAATATACATAGGTCAATTTGTCCTATATCAAGATAGTATGTGCTTAATGGATTTTCAGGTATATATTGTAATCACGACATGCAAAATAAATTAAAGTCACGACAAAAATCAAACTTATTCGATATAGCATTTAATATTTCTGGATTGTTTACCAAAAATATTAAGTGATTGTAATTACTATATGATTATCGGAGTAAAAGAGTTTTTATTAGATCCAAATAGTTTAGAACTATAATTATCGATTTGATTTCAAAAATAAAGAATATTGTTTATTTGTAATTATTAAAAAAATAGTAATTTATTATGTTGAAAATAGTTTATACTTATTTTAAGTAGAGGATTTTTTATGAAAAAATATTTTCTTTTTTTATTTTTGATGTTGGCTACTATTGCACCAGTTAATAAAGTAGAAGCATCTCCTGCAATGAGAGAATTTTATAATCAAGGTGTTTTTTTAGAAAATGAATGTGATTTAGATGTTTTAAAGCAAACTGTTCAATGCTCATTATTTAATGATAAAGATAATATTGATTTAACATATACTTTTTCTAATACGAGTAGTGAAGATATTAATGCAACATTTGCTTTACCTTTTACTAGTAATTATTCTAATGAAGAATATGGTGATTATAAAATCCTTGTAGATAATAGTATTGTTAATGGTAATTATCGTTATACATATGGTGAGGATTTTTATGCTCAAGATGATATAAATAAAATTAGTAATGATTATAAAGTTGGTAAAATTAGTGATGAAACAGTAGTTTATAAGCATACTTATCATATTGATAAAAATAATGTAGTGATTAATTTTTTTGTTGATGAAAATATTAATGATAAATATATATTTGGTGATTTTGCTTCTCGTTATCATAAGTATGGTTCAAATAAGATCATTTTCACGGTTGAAATAAATTATGATTATAATTATTTTGATATTTATTTTATTGATAAAGATATTGATTTTCTTTCTGATGTAAAAGTTTATTCTAATGGAAATGAAATTACTTCTTATACAATTAGTGAAACTAGTAAAGAAGAATTAACTTTTAAGGATTTGATGTTTAAGTTTTATAATCCTAAAACTAATATTAGTCAAGTTGATTGGTATAATGCTTTGCAGGATAAATTAAAATCTGATAATTATAATATTTCTGGTATTAATTATTTTAATATGTCTTATGGGTTGAATAGATGGATTGAATATAGTGTAGTTATTCCTAGTAATTCAACTGTTACTAATGAATTAATTTATCCTATTTTATATTCTGATAATTATTATTCAGTATTTTTTAATTTTGCTTTTTTTAAAGGCAATTTTAAAAGTGTACAATCTTTAGATATTATTATTGATACACCTTATTTTATAGTTAATTCAGATGTTGAAAAAGATAATAATATTTATTCTTTCCATTATGATAATCCTGATGATTTTATTTTAGATTTAAAACTAGATGCAACAGAAGGCTATCATTATAATGAACATGATATTGGACCAATTGTCGGTACCATTATTATTTGTTTATTATCAATACCTTTTGTAATCGCGGTTATTTGTGTTTGTGCTGGTATGAAGAGAAATGATGTAATGGAATTACATTCTTTAAAGATGAATTTATTTGCTCAAGTATTAGTTTCCTTGATTTGCTTCATATTTGCGTTTGGTCTAGTTATTTCAATTACTTCTAAAGTGTTTTTAATAGTTTTATTGGTGGGATTACTGGCTTTAGGATTATATGAAAAGTTGAAATTAAATCATAATAATATTTTTAGATTAGTTTTATCTAGTGCTAGTTTATTGTTTGTTATTTTATTGTTCTTTTTTGAAGAAGTAACTGGTTTAGTTTTTATTCTTAATGTAATTTTATTAATTGCTAATATGGCAGCTTTAGGAAATGTTAATAGTATTAAAGATGTGGATTCATCAAAAAATAAAAAATATTATATGATTGGTGCTTTATCAAATAAAAATAAGAATATTACTATTATTGAATGTGCAGTGATTATTATTTTATATGTTTCTTTGATTGTTGTATTTAATGAATATGCTTATATTATCGCTCCACTTATTATATTAGCTTTTATTACTACTTTTATAACTATTTTATTAACACAAATATTTATTGGTAAAAGTGATTTAAAAGATTTTCAAGAATTTGATAAAGATTTAGATTATAAAAAATTAGAGAATAATATTTTATCTAAATTAGAAGATCCTAAGATTAATCCAGAAACTGTTAATTATTATAAAATGTTGCTTGCTTGTAAAGCGATTGGTTTTTCTTTAGAAAGATATGAAGAATTACAAAAGGAGATATTTATTCCTCATAATAAAACTTATTTAATGAATTATGATTTAATGAAACTTAATTTTTTATTACCTTATGATGAATTAATGTCTAAGAGTAAAGAGCTTTCTAGTAAGTATGCTTCTAATAGAATGGTAGTTAATAAAATTAAAGAATTTACTAATGTTTGGAAAGCTTATTATACTGGTGAAGGTGATATTGATAAACTTGCTCCATATGAAACTAAAAATGATTTAGAAAATGCTTTTAATCTTTTTGTACAAATTCATTATTATGAAATGAAAAATGACACTTCTAAAGCTAATGAATTAAGAGCGTTATTCTTTTTAAAATATCGTTGTGTTCAAGTTTTAGTGGATGAATTAAATGGTAAAGAGATTAGAAAAAAGTCTACTGAATCTTGTTTCTGTTCTTATTGTGGTAAGAAAATTTCTTGTGAAGATGTGTTTTGTGAATATTGTGGAAGGAAAGTAAAAGACATTTAATTTATTTTGCATATTATATTTAGGGTGGTTAGTATATCCATTTTAGATTTAATTGGTTCTACTCCGATGGTAGAATTAACTTCTTTAGAGAAAAAGTATTCTTTATCTTCACGCTTATTTGTTAAATTAGAGAACTTTAATCCAACATCTTCAATTAAAGTAAGAGTGGCTAAATTTTTGCTTGATCAGGCTTTTAAAGATAATTTAATTAATCATGAAACAATTATTATTGAACCAACTTCTGGTAATACTGGTGTTGGTTTAAGTTTTATTTGTGCTTTATATAAATTATGATTTATTGCCATTATGCCAGATAATATGTCTTTAGAAAGACAAAAATTAATTAAAGCATATGGAGGAGAAATTATTCTTACTCCTAGTAAAGATGGTTTACAAGGAAGTATTGATAAAGCTAAAGAGTTACATAAAAAATATACTAATTCTTATATTCCATTTCAGTTTGAAAATAAGAATAATTCACTTATTCATTATTTAACTACTGGAAAAGAAATATATTTACAGACTAATAAAGAAATTGATGTTTTTGTTTCAGTGATTGGAACAGGAGGAACTATTTCTGGAGTAAGTAAATATTTAAAAGAAAGAAAAGATGTTTTAACTATTGGAATTGAACCTTCTTCTTCCCCTTTAATTAGTAAAGGATATTTTTCAAGTCATAAAATACCAGGAATTGGGCCTAATTTTATTTCACCAATTTTAGAATTAGATTATGTTGATAAAATAGAAACTATTTCTAATGAGGATGCTTATAAATATTGTAAGGAATTAGCTAAAGAAGAAGGTTTATTTGGAGGAATATCAACAGG
>FR889370.1:6874-13755 GCA_000432895.1 Firmicutes bacterium CAG:449
AATATCAACAGGTGCTAATCTTTGTATCGCCTTAAAATATGCTTCTTTATTAAAAAATAAGAATATTGTTTTTATTTTAATGGATACAGGTGAAAGATATTTGTCACTAGATTTGATTGAATGAAAAAGATTGAAAAATTTTTAAATTGCTTTCAAAAATTGTTTTATTATGATGTTTATCATAAAAATACTTATTTTTTGAAGAAAAAGATTTATCGTTATTTAAAAAAATATGTTTCAGTTAAAAAATTTCCTTTAGAAAAGATCCTAAGTGATTTATTTTTAGATTTGAAAGCCTTTTATGAAAATGATCCAGCGGCATATGATTTTTTTGAAATTATTTTTACTTATCAAGGAATGTTTGCTATTTTAACTTATCGTATTGGACATGCTTTATATTTACTTAATGTTAAATATCTTCCTAGAATGTTATCTAGTTACGCTCACTTTAGAACAAGTATTGATATTCATCCTGCTTGTAATATTGATGCAGGTTTTTTTATTGATCATGGTACAGGAGTGGTTATTGGTGAAACTACTTCGATTGGTAAAAATGTTAAAATCTATCAAGGAGTAACTTTAGGAGCTAAAAGTTTAACAAAAGGTCATGCTTTAAAAGGTCAAAAAAGACATCCTACGATTGGTAATAATGTAACTATTTATGCGAATAGTTCTATTTTGGGTGGAGATACAATTATTGGTGATAATGTTATTATTGGAGCGAATTGTTTGATTTTAGAAAGTGTTCCTAATAATTATCAGATTAGTTTAGATGAAATTAAACTTAAAAAAAAGAATAAAGCGGGTTAAACTTTATTCATCTTTAATAAATGTAGAATTTAAATCTTTGCCTGTGACAAGATATTCTACGGAAACGCCCAATTCATTAGCAAGTTTATAAGCAATAATGACATTCGGATAGTAAATGCCTTTTTCATATTCATAAAGTACTTGACGTGAAATATTGCATTTTCTCGCTAATTCCTTTTGCTTAATCCTTTTACTTTTTCTGGTTTCTTTTAAACGATTAGAGAAATGGCTTACTTCCAATTGCTGTCCTCCTTGAAAACAAATATATAATAATACTATTTTTTGAAAAATAAAAGAAAAAAATGAAAAAAAAGTAAAAGATTACAATTTTGTAAGGAATAATTAGAAAAAAACCTATTTTTTGAAGAAAAAATAAATATAAAATGTAATAAATTTGAAAATTATTCAAATTATTTTTTGATTTTCTTTTACTATAGTGACAATTTTATTTTATATATGATAATATTAGTTGACAGCTATTTATGTTAAATACTGTCGAAAGTATCTAATAACAAGAGGAGATTTGCCAATGCCGTTAAATGAATCTGATATTGTACTAGATAATTTTCAAATGAAAGAATCTTCTATAAAAGTAGAAGACGTTCCTTATATTGAAGATAAATCAAAAGCATATTATTTCTTTAAAAGATTGTTTGACATGGTTTCTTCATTTTTAGTTCTTATTATTTTATTTATTCCAATGTTAATTATTGGTTTGATAGTCGTTTGTACATCAAAAGGACCAATGATTTATAAATCAGAAAGAATTGGAAGAAATGGTAAGAAGTTTATTTGCTATAAATTTAGATCTATGTGTGAAAATGCTGAAGACCATTTAAATGAACTATTAGATCAAAATGAAATTGAAGGTGGAGTTACTTTTAAAATGAAAAATGATCCACGTATAACAAAAGTTGGTCATTTTTTAAGAAAAACATCTTTAGATGAATTGCCTCAACTTATTAATATTTTAAAGGGTGATATGTCTGTTATTGGTCCTAGACCTTGTACTCCTAGAGAAAAAGAACTTTATGGGCCTAGAGAAAATCTTCGTTTAATGGCTCCTCAAGGCTTAACAGGTGAATGGCAAGCTAAAGGTAGAAGTGATACAACATTTGATCAAATGATTGATATGGATATTGAATATTTAAAAAAGAGATCATTGTGGTATGACTTTAAATTAATTTTTGTTACTATTGGATCTTTATTTAAGGGAAGAGGAGCAGAATAAATTTTTACTTTTTTCAGGATTTGTAATTTAATTTCTTAATTGCTAGGCATAAGTAAATTGATTACGATGATATATTTTTTCTTAGCTAATAACATTAGCGTCGCCGTAGGCTACCCAAAAAGGAGATTTTTAATGTATTTTGTGATTCAAGTAATGTCAAAAACAGAAAATGCTTTAATGAATCAAATTAAAAATAATTTTGATTCTTCTTTAGTTGGTGATGTTTTTATTCCTATTAAAGAAAGAATGAAAAAAATTAATGGTAAATGGGTTAAAACCGAAGAAAAATTCTTTCCTGGCTATATTTTTATTGAAACAAGTAAACCTAAAGAAGTTGCTAAGCAATTAAGAAAAATAGAAGGTTTTACTCGTTTAGTAGGTTTTGGTGATGTTGGCAAGATTAATTATGTTCCGTTATCAAAAAAAGATGAAGAAATGATTAATTCTTTGCTTGCAAGAAAAGATAAAGAATCGATTGTTAAATTATCTAAGATTTATATAGATGAAGGTAAAAAAGTAAAAATTATTGATGGTCCTTTATTAGGATTTGAAGGTACACTTATTAAATATAACTTACATAAAAGAACAGCACTTATTGATGTTGATTTTAATGGTAAAGTTATTTCAGTTCAGTTAGGAATTGATATTGTTGAGGAAAGATAATGAGAATACTGATGATTGGTCATAAATATGTCCCTTCTAGAGAAGGAGGAGTGGAAATAGTTGTAGAAAATCTTGCTACAAGAATGGCTAGTTTAGGTAATGAAGTTCTTATTTTTAATCGTAAAAGAAAAGATTATCCTCAAATTAATGAATATAAAAATTGTAAAGTTGAAAATATTTTTACAATAAATAAAAAATCGCTAGATGCAGTTGTTTATGCTTTTTTTGCAACTTTAAAAGCTCGTAAATTAATTAAGAAAAAACAAATAGATGTTGTCCATTTTCATGCAGAAGGACCATGTTTATTTTTAAATTTATTACCAAAAAAAAGAAAAACTAAAATAGTGGTTACTATTCATGGACTTGATTGGCAAAGAGGTAAATGGGGTGGATTTGCATCCTGGATTTTAAAAAGAGCAGAAAAAAAAGCTGTTAAATACGCTGATGAAATAATTGTTTTATCAAAAAATAATCAAGAGTATTTTAAAAATAAATATCAAAGAAAGACTACTTATATACCTAATGGTGTAGAAAAAGCTTATTTGCATGAAGCTGAAATTATCAAAAATGAATATAATTTAGAAAAAGATTCTTATATTTTATTTTTGGCTCGAATTGTTCCTGAAAAAGGTTTAGATTATTTAATTGAAGCTTGGAAAAAAGTTAGAAATGAAATCACAACAAATAAGAAACTTGTTATAGCGGGTGGTGATTCTCATTCAACAGAATATTATCAAAGTATTATTGAAAAAGTTAAAAATGATGATTCAATAATTTTAACTGGATTTGTAGAAGGACAAAAACTACAAGAATTATATTCAAATGCTTATTTATATGTTTTGCCTAGTGATATTGAAGGAATGCCTATGAGTTTACTTGAAGCATTAAGTTATGGTAATGTTTGTTTAGTTTCTAATATTCCAGAGAATACTGAAGTAATTAATGAAAATTGCTTTGTTTTTGAAAAAGGCAATATTGATAGATTAAGACATCAACTTAAAAAAATTATTAATTTAAAAATAAAAACACATGAAGATATGATTATTCCTTATACATGGGAAGAAGTAACTAATAAGACATTAGATATTTATCGAGGTAAATAGATGAAAGTATTACTTGTTAATAAATTCCATTATATGAAAGGTGGATCGGAAAGATATTATTTTACTCTTGCTGATGCATTTAAAAAAAATGGACATGAAGTGATTTTTTTTGCTATGCAAGATGAAAAAAATATTCCTTGTAGTCAAGAAAAATATTTTGTTTCTAATTCTTCTGTTAATGGAGGAATTAAATCAAAATTAAATATGATTTTTCATATGGTTTATTCAAAAGAAGCATATAAGAAAATGAAGCAATTATGTTTAGATGAAAAACCAGATTTGGTAATATTAAATTTAATTCATAAACAAATTACTTGTTCTATTATTGATGCGATTAAAGATGTTAATCCTAATATCAAAATATATTGGACAATGCATGATTTAATCACTGTTTGTCCTTCATATACAATGTTAGATGGCAATAACAATATTTGTGAGAAATGTTTACATGGTAATTTTAATGAATGTAAAAAAAATAAATGTATTCATGGCTCTAGTTTAATGAGTGCATTATCTGCTTATGAAGCTAAACAAATCAAAAAAAGAGGATGGTATAATAAAGTTGATTTATTTGTTTGTCCATCAAATTTTTATAAAAATAAGTTGTTAGAAGCTAAATTTACTAATTCACCAATAGTATGGATGAGAAACCCTTTACCTTTAACTACTTTGTATGAATTAAATAATCATGATGATGGTTATGTTTTATATTTTGGTAGACTTACTAAAGAAAAAGGTGTTAAAGAGCTAATTGACTCAATGAAAAATATTAATTATAAACTTCTAATTCTTGGAACTGGTACAATTGAAAAAGAATTAAAAGAATACGCAAAAGATTATAAGAATATTGAGTTTAAAGGGTTTAAACAAGGTGAAGAATTAATGAATTTCATTAGAAATTGTAGATGTGTTATTCTTCCATCAAAATGGTATGAAAATGGTCCTTATAGTGCTATGGAAGCAATGGCTTTAGGTAAACCATTAATTGTATCTAATTTAGGCGGATTGCCTGAACTTGTTGAAAATGAAAAAAATGGATATATATATACTGATTTAGCTGAATCAATAAATAAAATGATTAGTTTAGATCAAAAAGAATATAGTAAATTATGTGAAAATAGTTTATTAAAAGCTAAAGAATGGTTTAATGCTGATAAGTATGTAGAAGAATTGATATATGAAAAATCGTCGAATAGTAATCAAAACTAAGGAAAAAATGGTATGAAAATAAAAATAATTATAAAAAATTTTTTTACTAAAGCAAAATCTTGTTTTTTACATTTGCATGTCGGAAAAAATTCGTATATAGGAAAAAATGTAAAATTTAAAAATCCTAAAGAATATTTAATAGGTGCAAGAGTTAGCATAAGACCAAATGTAGAAATATTTTGTGATGAAATATCAATAGGAGATGATTCTGATATTGGAACAAGAACTCGTTTTGATGGAAAAGTTGAAATTCAACAAACAGTTCTTATAGGACCGGATTGTTATATATCTTCTTATGATCATAATTATAAGGATATATCGAAATCGATTAAAGATGCAGGAATTGTTGATAAAGGAAAAAAAATAATTGGAAATGAAACATGGATAGGAATTCATTCTGTGATTGTTGGGGGGGTATCTATAGGGAAACATTGCGTAATTGGTGCAAATTCTGTTGTTACACAAGATATTCCTGACTATTCTGTTGTAGTTGGAGCGCCTGCTAAAATTATTTCAAGATATGATTTTGAAAAAAATATGTATATTAAATTAAAAGAAAGTGAAAAAAATGAATAAAAAAAATATTGTAAAAAAAATTGTATATTATTTATCATCTGTTTTAGCACTTTTTTCAAATAAAAAATTAAATAATGTTAATTTTAAAATTGATACAATTTTAAAAAATCATCCATTATTTGAAAAGGATACTTTCAATAATAATTTTGTTTTTGAAAAAGTTGATTTATGTTGTGTTGTTCCTTTTTTTAATGTAAAACAAGAATTTATCGATGATTGTTTACTTAGTTTAATTAATCAAAAAACTAAGTATTCTTATAAAATTATTTGTATAAATGATGGGTCAATAGATAACACAAAAGAAAAAATTCAAAAATATGTTGATATATATCCAAATAAGATAATGATGATATCACAAGAAAATGGTGGAATATCTAGAGCTAGAAACAAAGGAATTTCTTATGCAAATTGTGATTATATAGGATTTATAGATCAAGATGACTGGGTAGATGAATTGTATATAGAAAAATTATTGAATATAGCAAAAAAAAATAATATAGATATTGTTAAATGCACTCATTCTGTTTACAAAAATGATAAAAAAATAAGTACTTTTGCTTTAAAAGATGATTTAATTAATCATGAAATAGGAATTAAGATATTTGAATATTCTGGCATGATTTGGAGTGGCATATATAGAAGAAATATTTTTGATAAAATTAGATTTCCAATAGAATATTGGTACGAAGATATGATTTCGCGTTTCTTAATTTATAGAATGGGAAATTCATTTGCTAGTATTTCAGAATCACTTTATTGTAAGCGAAAACATGAAAATAATGCAAGTATTACTATTTGGCAAAAAGAAAATGTTAAATGTATTGATCATTTGTATTTAGTTGAAAATTTAACTTTTTATTCAATGGATTTAAATAAATTTGATAAAGTGACTTGCAAAAATTTAATGAATGAATTGGGGGCTTTTTTTTTATGGCGCATAAAGAATTTACCAAAAAAGATACAAAAATCTGCTTTTTATGAAGCAAGCGAATTTATTAACAAAATAAAAATAGATATTAGTCTTTTCTCTAAATTAGAATTGCAAATATATGATTCTTATATAAATAAAAAATTTAAAAAATGGAAATATCTTTCATGGAAACAATGGTCTATTATTAAGGAATAGTTATGATTTATTTTGTATTAGATAACAAAAATGACATAGAAAAATTGTCTTTTTTAAACGATAATAGTAGTTTTCATGTTCAATTTTTATTGCCAAAAAAACATATAAACACTTTAAAAGAATTAATTAGTTATTCAAACGAAATAATCAAATTAACATCTAA
>FR889371.1:0-3887 GCA_000432895.1 Firmicutes bacterium CAG:449
CCTATGCTGAGCGCCATTGTGGCCTATTGGAGAAGTGGTTTAACTCACATGCCTTTCACGCATGCATTCATGGGTTCAAATCCCGTATAGGTCACCAATTGAATATTAAAAAGCACTAAGGTGCTTTTTTTTATGGATTTGAACCCGTAAACCACTCTCCAATAGTCACAATAGCGTGGGCTCGAAATCTACAAACCAATCGGTTAACAAAAGTATTTATAAAAATTATAATAAAGTATTCAAATTGATTTTAATGATATTTAAAACGACATAAAAATTAGTTAAATGGTTTATATTAAAGAATTTATTAATAAAAAATAAAAAAATTTAAAAATTTTTTTAAATAATTGCGAATTAATTTAATAGGAGGATCATTTACAAATGAATGATGGAATAAAAAATGAATATGCGATTATTGAAGAAATTAATATGAAAAAATATTATCAGTTACGTGAACATTGGAAAATAATAATAAAAATAATTTTTCCGTTTATTAAAGATGATGATTTACTAAGAGCATTTTCTTTTAATGATAAGCATGCAAAACCAGATATATATATTGCATATAAAGGACTAAAAAAATATGTCTCTATAAAAACAGGTACTAATCCTTCTATTCATCAAGAATATTATTATGATTTTTTTAAATTTCTTGAAAGAAATGGATTGGATAAAAAAATAATAAAAATAATTTATTTTTATCACTTTGGTATAACAAATAAATTATCTAATAATGGTTTGCCATTTACAAAAGATGAAATAGTTGATAAATATAAAAAATATATTATTTTTGCTAATCAAGAAATTAATAAAAATAAAGATTTAATTAAACGTGTTATTGATCGTGCTGTAATACAAGGAAATAATACAGAGAGACAAATAATTGATTATTTTTACTATGGAAATAATGAAAAAGGCTATTTATTAACAAAAAATGATATTTATAGAATGGTTTTAAAAGAAAAAAAAGAAGATGATAAGTTTATTCATTTTGGTGGGTTAATTTATCAACCATCAGGAAGAAAAATTGGAAGTAGAGATCGCAATTATTCACGAATAAAATGGCCAATATTAAGTGTAAAATTTTATATTAATGAAATTATTTAATTTTATAAACAAATATTAGATATTTTGTTCTATTTTTTTTAAGCATAATTGTATAAAATTAAGTTTGTATAGAGGTTTTATATGAAAGAAAAAGTAAAAAACATATGCTTAATATTATTAGGTAGTTGTATTGTTGGATTTGCTAATGCATTATTTATAGTTCCATTTGATATTATTAAAGGTGGAATGACTTCAATTGCAATGGTTTTATCTAATGTTTTATTTCCATTTACTAATCAAAATTTAACAGATATCTTTTTGTGGATTTTAAATATTGTTTTATGGGTCGTAGGATTGATATTTTTAGGAAAGAAATTTGCAATGTCAACTTTGATTGGTACAATTGGATACTCTTTTTTCTTTTCGTTGTTTTTAAGAATTGATATTGTAGAAAAAATAGGATTAAACAGTTATTATCAAAGTGGTGATATGTTAACTAAACTCATATTATTTGGGCTTGCAGGAGGCGTTATAAGTGGATTAGGATTATCTCTATGCTTAATTGGAAAAGGATCAACAGGAGGTAGTGATGTAATTTCAATTATCTTAGCTAAATATTGTAATTTTAAACAAGAAAATGCTTCATTGTTGATAGATGTTATTGCAATATTTTTAGGATTCATTTCTTATAAAGATTATGGAAAAATTTTAATAGGAATTTTATCGGCATTTGCTGGGTCACTTGCTGTAAAGAATATATATGGTAAATATAGTACAATTTATATTTTGGATATAATGACCTCAAAAATTGAAGAAGTAAAAACAATAATTTCTAATGAATTTTTGGAAACATGTACTATATATAATGTTGAAGGGGGATATTCTAAAGAAAGTAAGAAAATAATTAGATGTGCATTAGAATATAAAGAAGCAAAACTATTAAAAGCAATGATGCCTGCAATTGACAAAAATGCTTTTATAACAGAATATGAATCAACTTCGACAATTGGTGGATCAACATTTGATGCATATGTCAAAAAAGAAGAAAAAGATAGAATATTAAATCTTATTAAAAAGAAATAATTACTTCAAATAAATGGTGATTTTATGAATAAAAAATATGAAATTAATATTGAACAAAACAAACGTCAAATTGAGTTACTAGAAAAATATTTTACTCTAGATAAAGAAAGAAAAACAGTTATAGTTTTTTTGAAATATTCTAAAGCAAGTGAAATATTTGAAAATAGTATAGGAAACAAATTATATGCACGTATCTCTCATGAGACTTTAGAAAAGATAAATTCAATTATTGAAAATATTCCCAATGGTTATCAAGCGGATATAAATTTTGAAATTGAAGATTTTGAAGGTTATAATCCAAAAGAAATAATTGAATCTTTTAATGACACTTTAGAATTAGACCAATATGCAATAAGAAAATATCGTCAAAAAAAAGAACTTATTTCATCTATTCTTATTTTTATTGGTATTATTTTGCTATTTATAATGATTGTTGGAAAAAATGAAAAATGGTTTGGTAACGATATAAAAGAAGAAATAATTACTGAAATAATTGATATTTCAGCTTGGGTATTTATTTGGGAGGCTGTAACAGCATTATTTTTAGAACATTCAGAAAAAGCAAAATTTGCTTTAAAAATAAGAAGAAAGGTATCACAAATAGCAGTTTTTAATAAAAATGAAGAAAAAGCTATTGCTTTAGAAAAAGCAAATACAGTTTTTGGAAAATGGGAAAACGAAGGTGCTTTAAAAAGAATTGGAAAATTATCATTGCTAATTTCAAGTTTATCATTTTTATTTATTACAATTTATGCTATATATGATTTTTATCGAATCATCAATAAAGATTTAGTTACTTCCAACTCACTATGGCTATATTCACTCATCTTTTTAATTTCAACATTAATTTCTTTGTTTGCTGGAATAGGTGGTATTTCAAGATATTTAGGAAAAAATGGTAAATTATCTAAATTTGTCGGATTATATGCAGCTTCAATGTTAATTGTGTTTGTTATAAATTTAATTTTTTATATTTTAACAGGCAATGCTTCATCGATTTTTATGATAGCAACAAGTTTTATTTTTAACATAATGTATATATTTGGTTATTATGTTGATAAATACATAAAATAAATTATAATGACTATAATATAAGTGTATGAAAAAGAAAAAAATATTTTATCAAATTACTTTAGGGTTAATATATTTGTTGCTAATTGTATGGTTTTCATATGAATCTTTAAAAAATGGACCTGAATCGAGTTCAACTTCTAATAGTGTTGGAACAATTATATCTGAAGTAGTTTCTACTGTCACAAACAAAGAATTTATTGTAACAGATGAAATAATGTCTTTCATAAGAAAATTTATAGGTCATTTTTCTTATTTTTTAATTTTAGGAATTGTGTCAACATTATTTTATTTCTCTTTTGATAACAAAAAAAATTACATCATTTTATTTTCTATAAATTATATAAGTGGCTTTACTTTTGCTTTTGTTACTGAATTTGTTTTTCAAAAAAATTCTATGGGAAGAACTCCTTCGTTACAAGATGTTTTTATTGATGTTTTAGGTTTTATTTTTCTTAGTGGATTCATATGTCAATGGTATTTTTTTAAGAATCAAAGCATATACAAAAATCTACGATAAACCGACTTTTTTATACAAAAATTTACGTTGTTTAATTTTTTTTTAACGAAACTACCATGTTCATTCCAATATATAGTGTAGGGGGCTATTTTAATAGTAATGTTTTTA
Source organism: Firmicutes bacterium CAG:449 (assembly GCA_000432895.1). GTDB lineage: Bacteria > Bacillota_I > Bacilli_A > RFN20 > CAG-449 > CAG-449. Next base: position 3,830 of record FR889371.1, read on the forward strand.
CTTACTAAATTGTCGAAGTTGGTTTGATCCCCTACAAACACAAAATAACATATATAAA